>LELG01000154.1 GCA_001045575.1 Candidatus Burkholderia pumila | reverse complement strand
CGTGGCACACGACCCGGGTGCCTGCCGTACAGGCCCGCCAGACGCTCACCGGCAAAACGGGTTTGCCATATGGTAATGAAACGCGAATCGCATCGCAGTTCGTTCATGATCGCCCCGCGCGAGGCCCTTTCATCGAGCAGCAGGATCAACCGCGCTTGCCTCACTTGGCCAACGGCCATCGTTCGGCGGCGCTGCATCGACAGCAGTTCTTCGCGCTCGACTTCACTCAGATTCATTTTGTCCATGCACCTTTAGATCAATGCAATTTAATTGGTTCAATGGACTAGTGTAAACTTCGGAAATGGATATTGTACTGTATGCTCTCACTGCGCTTCTCTACGGCGGACTGGCCATAGCGGGTTGGCGCGCGCATCGCCACACGACGGTGGAGCCGGGGCTGGCTGGCGTCGTACCTGTGGGCATCGCACCGGTCGAACGAAAAGCGAAAGCGGCTTCGATGGGCACCACCACGCGCGCTCTATTATTAATAGCGTTGCTCGTGCACGGCGTGCTCCTGCATACCACGATTTTCCCCCAGAACGCGATGATCTTCGGCTTCGCGTTCGCGCTCTCCGCCATGTTCTGGCTCGGCGCGGGCATCTACTGGATCGAGAGCTTCTTTTTCCCGCTCGATGGCCTGCGTCTGCTCGTGCTGCCGCTCGCGTGCATCGCCTCGCTGATGCCTTTGCTGTTCGGCGGCGTGCGCGTGCTCTCGTATTCCGCCGCGCCGATGTTCAAGCTGCACTTCCTGATCGCAAACATCGCTTACGGCTTGTTCGCCATCGCCGCGCTGCACGCCATTCTCATGCTGATGCTCGAACGCCGGCTCCAACGCATGCGCGGCACGGCGACGCGTCACGCGAACAACGGCGGCTGGCTCGCAAGCTGGCTCGACACGCTGCCGCCACTGCTCTCGCTCGAAAAACTGCTGTTCCGTCTGATCGCGGCGGGCTTCGTGCTGCTGACGCTGACGCTCGTATCGGGCATCGCGTTCAATGAACAACTGGTGGATCGCGCGTTCCGTCTGGACCACAAGACTGTCTTCGCGTTCCTTTCCTGGCTGATGTTCGGCGCGCTGCTCACCGCGCGCCGCATTTCCGGCTGGCGCGGACGCGCCGCGCTGCGCTGGGTGCTGGCATCGTTCGTGGCGTTGTTGCTGGCGTATGTAGGCAGCCACTTCGTGTTCGAAGTGCTGCTGCATTGCGCGGTCGTCTGAACGTTCTCTGATTGATTCGATGCGAAACTTCATTCTCCTCATCGCGCTATTTTTCGTGACGCAATGGCTGCTCAAGAAGAAGCTGCGGCACGCGAACGAACGGGCACAAGCTGCAGCGCGAACCGGTGGACGCGCGTCTTCTTTATCCGCGCGTGCCGAAAGCGGCGCCAACGGCGCTAACAGCGCGAGCGCACCGCCGCAACTCGCCGATCCGCTCATCCGATGCGCCCAGTGCGGCGTCCACACGCCGCGCAGCGAATCGATCGTCGTGGCGGGCGAGTGCTTTTGCTGCGCTGATCACACGCATCGTGTCGCGGCCCGCCCGTCTGGCCGCGACGTGCGATGAAGCGCGATCCGCACATCGACGGACAAGGCTGGCTCATGACCGCGACGCGCCTGCCTTCGCCAACGTCGAAGCGCGTCCCGGCGACGCCGCGCACGACGCTGATCGTCGTGCACAACATCAGCCTGCCGCCCGACGACTTCATCACCGATTCCATCGCGCGCTTCTTCCAGAACACGCTCGATTACGAGGCGCATCCGTATTTCGATCACACCTTGCGCGGCATGCGCGTGTCGGCGCACTTCGTAATCCGGCGCAGCGGCGAGATCGAGCAATTCGTTTCCTGCAATGAGCGCGCGTGGCACGCGGATATCTCATCGTTTTTCGGGCGCGAGCGGTGCAATGACTTTTCGATCGGCATCGAACTGGAAGGCAGAGACAACGTGCCGTTCGACGACGCGCAATACGACGCGCTCTCCGCGCTCGTGCGCCTGCTCGTGAAGCGCTATCCCATCGATGCGCTTGCCGGCCACTCCGACGTCGCGCCGGGCCGCAAGACCGATCTGGGCTGGCCACGCCTGCGTCATGAAAGCGCGCTACCGTCCTCATTTTTCCCGTTTCAGCCCAACACCTTGAGCAACATCTGACCGCCGCGTAAGGTCTTTCTCGTTGCGATGCAGCAGCATCGCGCGCAAGTCCTTGTCTCGCTTTGGGAAAACAAAAGTCAACCCCGCGCGAGCATTTCAGCAGCAAATAAACCTTTTTGAGATTGTACGATTGTCCACTATCATTGGTGCCGACAGACGTACTTTGCACTATATCTTGTATTGTTGAGGCGGTGCCCGTTCGCATGAGCCAGCGCCGTTGGCTTTCCGGCAGTAATCAGTCTTGGCTGGCCCGGGACGGTGTCTCTTTGCGAGGAGGACGCTGCCGAATACAATCGAACGCCAGCGAGCAGCACCGTGAAGAACGCATGCAAGTGAACGCGAATTGCGTCGACCGACACCGCGCGCCAACGCGGGCACCGCATGAGACGTCAAAACGCTGCGATTCGCTCCGTGAGCCTGCTGACCTCACAGCCCGCCTCACCGCCAGATTCCCGCGTGACTTCGTGAGGCAATTCACGCGCGCGGCAAAAACGAAAAACCCGCGGAACATCCGCAACCATCGAACATTGGAGTTTTGCACATGCAAACCACCGAGAACGCCACGACCTCCTTCGAAGGCGCATCCGCGCAGCCGCTGGGCGCATCGCTCGATGCGAGCGCGGCCCAGGCGCTCGCGCCGAACACGACGTTTGCCGACTACAAGGTGATCCGTCGCAACGGAGGCGTGGTGTCGTTGGAGCCGAACAAGATCGCCATCGCCGTGACGAAGGCGTTTATCGCCGTCAATGGCGGACAGGGTGCGGCATCCGCGCGCGTGCGTGAACTCGTCGAACAACTGACGCAAGCCGTCGTGCGCGCGCTCGTGCGCAGCCGTCCGCATGGCGGCACATTCCATATCGAAAACATTCAAGATCAGGTCGAACTCGCGCTGATGCGCGGCGGCGAGCACAACGTCGCGCGCGCTTACGTGCTGTATCGTGAAAAGCGCACGCAGCAGCGTACGAAAGAGAGCACGTCGGCGGCGAACGAAGGCGGCATCATCAACGTGACGGATAACGGCGTCACGCGTCCGCTCGATCTCGAAGCGCTCAAGGCGCTGATTGTCTCCGCATGCGCAAATCTGGGCGATGCCGTCTCGGCCGACCCGATCGTCGCCGAAACGGTGAAGAACCTGTACGACGGCGTGCCGATGTCGCAGGTCTACGACTCCGCGATTCTCGCCGCGCGCACGATGATCGAAAAGGACCCGGCTTACAGCCAGGTCACGTCGCGCATTTTGCTGCACACGATCCGCCGCGAAATTCTCGGCGGTGAAGTCATGCAAGCCGAAATGGGCGAGCTTTACGCAGAATACTTCCCGCAGTTCATCAAGCGCGGCGCCGAAGCCGGCCTGCTCGATGACAAGCTGCAGCAGTTCGACCTGAAGCGCCTCGGCGCGGCGCTCGACGCGAACCGCGATCTGCAATTCGGCTACCTCGGCCTGCAGACGCTGTACGACCGCTACTTCCTGCACGTCGATGGCACGCGCATCGAACTGCCGCAGGCGTTCTTCATGCGCGTTGCCATGGGTCTGTCGCTAAACGAAATCGACCGCGAAGCGCGCGCCATCGAATTTTACAACGTGCTGTCGTCGTTCGATTTCATGTCATCCACGCCGACGCTGTTCAACTCGGGCACGCATCGTTCGCAATTGTCGTCATGCTACCTAACGACGGTGGCCGACGATCTCGACGGCATCTACGAAGCGCTGAAAGAAAACGCGCTGCTGTCAAAGTTCGCGGGCGGTCTGGGCAACGACTGGACGCGCGTGCGTGCGCTTGGATCGCACATCAAGGGCACGAACGGCAAGTCGCAAGGCGTGGTGCCGTTCCTGAAGGTCGTGAACGACACGGCCGTCGCCGTGAACCAGGGCGGCAAGCGTAAGGGCGCGGTGTGTGCGTACCTGGAGTCGTGGCACCTCGACATCGAAGAATTCCTGGAACTGCGCAAGAACACCGGCGATGACCGTCGCCGCACGCACGACATGAACACGGCGAACTGGATTCCCGACCTGTTCATGAAACGCGTGATGGAAGGCGGCGACTGGACGCTGTTCTCGCCGTCGACCTGCCCGGACCTGCACGACCTATTCGGCGCGGACTTCGAGAAGGCGTACGTCGCTTACGAAGAGAAAGTTGCTCGCGGCGAGATCAAGCTGTTCAAGAAGCTGCCGGCGGCGCAACTGTGGCGCAAGATGCTGGGCATGCTGTTCGAGACCGGCCATCCGTGGATCACGTTCAAGGATCCGTGCAATGTGCGTTCGCCGCAGCAGCATATCGGCGTCGTGCATTCGTCGAACCTGTGCACGGAAATCGCGCTGAACACGAGCGAGACGGAAATCGCCGTGTGTAACCTCGGCTCGGTAAACCTCGTGGCGCATTTGGTGAAACAGGCCGATGGCTCGTACGCGCTGGATCACGACAAGCTGAAGCGCACCATCAGCGTGGCGATGCGCATGCTGGACAATGTGATCGACATCAATTACTACGCGGTGGCGAAGGCACGTAACTCGAACCTGAAGCATCGTCCGGTCGGCATAGGCATCATGGGCTTCCAGGACTGCCTGCACTTGCTGCGCATGCCGTATGCATCTGCGAATGCGGTCGAGTTCGCGGATCGTTCGATGGAAGCAGTGTGCTACTATGCGTACTACGCATCGACGGAACTGGCGGAAGAGCGCGGCCGTTACGCGACGTATCGCTGTTCGCTGTGGGATCACGGCATTCTTCCGCAGGATTCGCTGAAGCTGCTGGCCGAAGCGCGCGGCGGGTATATCGAAGTGGATACATCCGAATCGATGGACTGGGCGTCGCTGCGTTCGCGGATCGCCACCTATGGCATGCGTAACTCGAACTGCGTGGCGATTGCGCCGACGGCGACGATTTCGAACATCATCGGCGTATCGGCTTGTATCGAGCCTACGTTCCAGAATTTGTACGTGAAGTCGAATTTGTCGGGTGAATTCACGGTCGTCAACGATTACCTCGTGCATGATCTGAAGGCGCGTGGTCTGTGGGACGAAGTGATGGTTTCCGATTTGAAGTATTTTGATGGCACGCTTTCGCGCATCGACCGTGTTCCGGCCGATCTGCGTGCTATCTACGCGACGGCGTTTGAAGTGGATCCGCGTTGGCTGGTCGAGGCGGCTTCGCGTCGGCAGAAGTGGATCGATCAGGCTCAGTCTTTGAATATCTATATGGCTGGGGCGTCGGGCAAGAAGCTCGATGAGGTCTACAAGCTGGCGTGGGCGCGTGGTCTCAAGACGACTTACTACCTCCGTACGATGGCTGCTACGCACGTCGAGAAGTCGACCGTGGCGCACGGGGCGTTGAATGCGGTGCCGTCGTCGGGTAAAGGTGGTGTCGGCGGTGGATTCGGCACTAACGGCGGTGATGCTGCTGCCTCGGGTGCGGGTGGCTTCAATGCTGCTGTCGCGGCTGCTCCGGAAGCCGATGGCCCCGTCTGTATGATGCGCCCCGGGGATCCGGGCTTCGATGAGTGTGAAGCCTGTCAGTAAACTTCGTTCTAGCTAGCTGAGGTTTGTTTGAGCCGGTACTCGGAGTTCGTTATGCTACTCCGATGTCGGCTTTGTCGTTTCTATAAGCGCTTTGCACGAAGAAAGCAAGCTACCCCCGCGTTCCACGAGAAATCTCAGACCCAGCATCCCGCGCTAACTGAGCAGTAACCGGCATCGACAAAAACGAAAAGAACCCCACAACCAAAAACGCGAGCCAAAAATCCGACCACTGCACACTCGCATGACCGTTCAGATACTGCGTAAATTCGAGCGTAATGCCAGCGACGGTCACGCCGAGCCCAAGCGAAACCTGCTGAATGAAACTAGCGAGACTGGTAGCGTGCCCGACATCGCGCGTTTCGATTTCGGCGTAAGCGAGCGAGTTGAGCGAAGTGAACTGAAGGGCAGGAAAGAAGCCACCGAGTAGCACCACAAGCCAGATGACCCAGGTAGGCGTCCCGGGAAAGAACGTCCCGCAAGCCGCGATAGCAATCCCCGAAAGCGCAGCATTGAAAAGCAAAGTCTGCCGAAACCCAAAAGTACGCAACACATTGGAAGCAACCGACTTCATGAATATCCCGCCGAACGCCGAAGCGCACGTAATCGCGCCGGACTTGAACGCCGACATCCCGAATCCTTCCTGCAGAGCGAGCGGCAGCAAGAACGGCACCGCGCCGAGCCCGATGCGGAACATCGACCCGCCAAGCACACTTGCCTGAAACGTGGGCACGCGAAAGAACCGCAGATCGAGCAGTGGACGCTCGCTGCGCCGCGCATGCATCAGATAGAACACGACGAGCAGCGCGCTCGCCGCGCACATGGCAAAAGCCGCGCTCTGCGGAATCAGCTCGCCGCCGACGAGCGACAGCCCGAGCATCAACAGCACACCCGCGCTCGCGGAGAGAAAGAAGCCGAACAAGTCGAGCCGTCCCGGATGCTCCTCGCGCGTATCCGCGATATAGCGATTGGTCAGCCAGATCCCTGCAATGCCGATAGGAATGTTGATGAAGAAGATTAGCTGCCAGTGCAGATAAGTCGTGATGAATCCGCCGAGCAGCGGACCCGCGGCGGGACCGAGCATTGCGGGCACGGCGAGGTAGTTCATCGCGCGGATGAACTCCGAGCGCCGCACCGAACGGAAGATGATGATGCGGCCGACGGGCACCATCATCGCGCCGCCGACGCCCTGGATGAAGCGCGCGACGGTGAGCGGTCCGAGCGACGTGGACGCAGCACAGAGAAGCGAGCCGACGACGAAGATACTTATGGCCGTGCGGAACACGGTGCGTGCGCCGAAGCGATCCGCGACCCATCCGCAGATGGGAATGAACACGCCGAGTCCGAGCACATAACTCGTGACGGCGACCTTGAGTGTGACGGGATCGCGTCCGAAGGCACGCGCCATTTCGGGAATCGCAGTAACGATGATGTTGGCGTCAACACTTTCCATGAACATCGCACACGCGACGATGAAAGGGGCAATGAAAGCTTTGGCAATAAGCGGCATGGCGAACGCGGTCAACTCTCTGCGGCAAGAGCGGCGATTATGGCACCGATACCGTGCGACCGACGAGCACATGCCTCGCACTTGCGTGCCGTGAAGAACATGCAAGAGGAATAGAGAAGCGATGGACCCGCATAATCTTCAGCGTCTCGTCACGCAGACGATGCTGTATGGCAAGTATTAAGGATCGCATGCTCGCAGATTTACCTGGTCACTATCTCGCGTGGTTCGCGCGTGAGGATTTTCCAGAAGGCAAACTCGGCGCGCTGCTCGCGCTGATGCATGAGATCGATCACAACAACCTGCGCTTGCTGCTGGATCCGCTGCGCGGGCGTTGAGACGCACTGTCGCGCATGGCTCCGCTGCCGCTCAATAAGTTGTGTTTACCCGCGTCACCAGCACTATATATTGTGGAAATTAGAGACGCCGAATGCTAAGATAGAGCCAACGAAATCGACGCACACCACCGCATTCGAAGGCACTCGCAACACACACTTCGAATGCCTATGCGATGAAGCGAAACATGCATCGGTTGCGTTGGAAAGTTGACGAGCGATGTGCAGCAGAACACATGCATCGGGAGTGTCGTCAGCATCGGTTCGCAATCGTGCGCGACTCGCATCGCATGATGATCGGATCGAACGCACTCACGTCAGCTTCCGAGATACGGCGCTGCATGTCGCAAACGTCGCACGCATGGCAGAGCATCGGCCGGAGAGCCTTTGTAAATGAAGACTCACGCGCATCGATGCAAGACGTTCGAAGCATCGAAGAGCATCAACGAACGCACTCGATCAGGACCGCTTCACACATGCTTGACCACTCATCGCATCACGCTTCATGCAGCATGCGATGACTCAAGTGGTTGTATGCAAGTAGTGTTGTGAGTTAAAAGTTAATTGAATGATTAGCTGCTTACTGTGCGATGGACGGCACGTACTCCAAGATGTGGCGAAGAGCGGAAGACCCAAGGCGGAACTCGTGTTGAGTGACTCGGAGCGCG
>LELG01000153.1 GCA_001045575.1 Candidatus Burkholderia pumila | reverse complement strand
CGCCGCTGGCGGCGCAACAGTGGGCAGTTGCTCAACAGCGTGCTGAACCTTGCTTACTTTGATCAACTGGGTGTTCCTCGACTCTCATAACCTCAACTCAACTTCCCGAACCGCCCGGTGCGGACCCGCATGCCGGGTGGTGTGGCAGGGGGTACGGCGCTACAGCCGTACCCTATGCATCGGCGATGTGCCGCTTGCACATCCGCAGGCGCGGCCTGCTCCGGGCGATAGCCGAGCGAGCGTGAAATATCCAGCGCCGTGTGACTCAACTGCTTGAGCCACGCATCCTGCAAGCGATCTGCCGGCGCGGACAGCGACAGGCCCGCGACGAGCCGGTCGCTGTCATCGTAAATGCCAACGGCGATGCAGCGCACGCCAAGCTCCAGTTCTTCATTATCCCGCGCGCAGTATTGCTGACGCACGAACGACAACTCGCGCTCCAGCTTCGCCAGATCCGTGATGCTGTTCTGCGTATGATCCGACAAACCCGTGCGCATGGCATAGGCGCGCACGCGGGCAGCTTCATCGGCGACGAGAAAGAGTTTACCGACCGATGTCAGATGCAAAGGCGGCTCGCCCGCCAATTGCACGTACGACCTGCATGCTCGAACGTTCCGAATACGCGCGCTCGATATAGACAATCTCATCGCCCTGACGCACGGAGAGATTGACAGTCTGCCCGGTCTGCCGATGCAGCTCGCGCATCAGCGGCATGGCGGCTTCGCGCACGGAAAGGAGCGCTTTCACCAGATTGCCTAGTTCGAGCAGGCGCATGCCGAGCCGGTACATGCCGGGATCGGATCGATCGACCAGGCGGCACAACACCATGTCGTTCAGGATACGATACGCCGTCGACGGATGTAGCTCCGTGCTCTGCGCGAGTTTCTTTTAGGCTGATTGGATCGGTGTGATCGGCGAGGGCGTCGAGAAGACGCATCATGCGCTCGATTACCTGGATGGAAGTCTTGGAACCCGGGTTCGTATCGCTCATCGTGGGAATTGGTTGACGCGTCAAATTGCGAAAATGCAATTTTATATCATAATGTGAAAAAAGCGAGCCGCGCCGACTGAGCGATATCTCGACTGTCGAATATCCGGCTTTTTTCGCGGATAATCGGCGGGCGTTCGCATCAAATTTTTAAAAAAGGAAACGCCCCACAATGTGAGTCGGATTATTCGTCACCTGCCTGATCGATCTCATGCGTCCGGAGAGTGGTTTCTCCGTCATCAAGCTGATCGAAAAGGCGGGCTTCCAGGTGATCGTGCCGCCCACGCAGACCTGCTGCGGCCAGCCGGCGTACAACTCGGGCGATCGGCCGCTCGCGCACGAGCTCGCCGAGAAGACGCTGCGCGAGTTCGAGTCGTTCGATTATGTGGCCGTGCCGTCGGGATCGTGCGGCGGGATGATCCGCGCGCACTACGGCGATCTATTCCGCGACGATCCTCAACTTATGAGCGCGCTTCGCGCGCATGCAGCCGCGCGTGTTCGAACTGACGGATTTGCTGGTCAACGTCGCCAAGTTGCAGTTGCAGCTCGGCGCGTTCGATGGTGCCGTCACGTATCACGATTCCTGCTCGCGGGGCTGCGCGAACTTGGCGTCAAGGCGCAGCCGCGCGAACTGCTCGCGCAAGCGGGCGTGCCCGTCACGGAGATGAAGGGCTGCGAACATTGCTGTGGTTTCGGCGGCACCTTCGCGGTCAAGTACGGCGATCTCGACGGCCATCGTCGATGAGAAGTGCGCCAACATCAAGGCGAGTGGCGCGGATACGGTCGCGCTCGGCGATCTCGGCTGCATGCTGCATATCGCGCAAATGCTCGCGGGCGATGTTGCTGACCGCGCGTGAGGTGAAGAAGCCAATGCAAGTTTAAACGATGCATTTCAAAGCGCGCGTCGGCGAGCTTGCTGCCGACGCGCGTTTGCAGCAAAATCTCATGAAGCTGTCGACGAAATTCGTGAGCGGGAGGGCGCGCCGTGCGGGAGATCGACTTCGAAGCAACGCGCGCTGCTAGAAAACCTCGACGTGTGGCTCGAAACCTTCGAACGCGAAGCCACGCGGCGCGGCGCAACCGTGCTCTACGCCGAATCGACGCAGGACGCGGCGAAGCTCGTCGCGGAGATCGCGTGCAAGCATGACGTTAAGAAGGTCGTCAAGACCAAGTCGATGGTGTCCGAGGAGATGCAGTTGAATCGCGTGCTCGGCGAGATGGGCGTGCAGTCCATCGAGACCGACCTCAGCGAATACATCCTGCAGATTAACGGCAACGAACCCCCGAGCCATATCATCGCGCTGGCCAAGGATAAGAACGAGATCGCGGACCTGTTCGCCAAGACGTACAACAAGCCGCGCCTGACCGACATTCCCGAGATGATGCGGGAAGCGCGCGAAGTGCTGCGGCCGCATTTCATGTCGGTGGACATGGGCGTGACGGGCGGCAACTTTCTGATCGCGGAGACGGGATCGGTGGCGGTCGTCACGAACGAGGGCAACGAAGGGCGTGTGTACGGTGATGCCGCGCGTGCATGTCGCGGTGACAGGCATCGAAAAGATGATTTGCCGACGCTGGAAGATCTCGCCACGGCCATGCGCTTACTACCGCGTTCGGCGACCGGGCAGACCATCTCGAACTACTTCTCGCTGCTCACGGGGCCGCGCGCGGATGGCGAGCAGGACGGGCCGAAGCATATGTACTTCGTGTTGGTCAATGGCGGGCGAACCGGGCTCATCGGCGGCGAGTTTCAGGACATGCTCCGCTGCATCCGCTGCGGCGCGTGCATGAACCACTGTCCCACTGTTCGGTGTATCAGAAGATCGGCGGGCACGCGTATGGGTGGGTTTATCCCGGGCCGATGGGATCGGTGCTGACGCTGGGCGTATGTGGGCATCGACCACGCGCTCGATCTGCCGCAAGCCGCGACGCTTTGCGGCGAGTGCAATAGCGTGTGTCCTGTCGGAATTCCGTTGTCGGACCTGCTTCGCAAACTGCGAGAGAAGCAGACTGAGCGGCGGCGTCCGTGGACGGAGCGGGGGTCGCTGACCGCGTAGGGTTGGCTGGCCAGGCGGCCTGTCGAGTACGCGTTGTTCACTAAGCTCCACTAAGCTCCACTAAGCTCGCGGTTCGGGTGCTCGAAGTGATGGGCGGCAAGAAACAAGTCGATCGTGCGTCTGCCGCTCGGCGCAGGATGGACGAATATGCGAGAGCTACCCGCGCCGGTCGGGCGCACGTTCCGCGAGTTGTACAAGGCGCAGAATTCGCATCTGGGCTGAGTGCGCGCTGTCCATGAACGAAGGCCACGCCGGAGCGATCCGGCGTGGCCTTTTGCACGGCGTAAAGCGTGTCAGTGTTGAAGCGGTTGAACAGATCCGTTCGATGCATTGCCGCCGCGACTTCTGCCGCCGCCACTGCCACCTTCGCCGCGATTTCCACCGCCTTTACCCGGCGCCGCTCCGGCCTGGCGATTGGGTCCGAGCGGCAGGCCGCCGACCGCGCGCGGCAGAGGCAGATTTCCGCCGCCTGGCTGCGGCCTGCCCGGGGTTGTCCACCGCCCGCCTGCGGCGGCGGACCGCCGACCACCGCGCCGGGAGGAGGCCCGCCTCCGCCACCACGGTTCGGAGGACCGCCGTGCCAACCACCGGACGGCGGACCACGCCAGACGGGACCATTGTCCCAGTAATGGCGCGGGCCAGGGCCATAGTAATAACTGTTGCCGAAAACGATGCCCGATTGAGCCCCATAAGTAGCCGTAATCGGGCTCGTCATAGACATAGACGCCCGGAGCTGGATACGCGCCCGCGCCGTATCTGGGCGCATCGCCGCCCAGCGTGAAGGACGATAACAAGCAGCAAATCTGCAAAGCACGAATTTCATGATCGTGACAAACGTTGAACTGTTGAAGGTTAAGACAGCAATCGCGCGCCGTTGTCCCCGACGATTTTTGTAAGCCTTTACGACGACGTAGATATCATTTTATACGATGAGCGGGCTCGTTGCTTGCGCTGCAACGATGTCTTGCGG
Organism: Candidatus Burkholderia pumila; assembly: GCA_001045575.1. Classification (GTDB taxonomy): domain Bacteria; phylum Pseudomonadota; class Gammaproteobacteria; order Burkholderiales; family Burkholderiaceae; genus Caballeronia; species Caballeronia pumila. The sequence continues at coordinate 4,171 of LELG01000153.1, read as the reverse complement.
ATCGGCTACTTTTTCAGATGTAATATTTTTCCTATCATTTCAACTGTCCGATAGTGGATTTTGGCCACTGCATCACACTGAATCGAAAGGCGGTCCTATGAAAAAGACAATATCGACCTGGTGGCCTCTGGCCATTCTGCTTCCACTTGCGCTGACGTTCTTCATGCACGCAGGCGAGGGCGCGCCCTCGCTGAAACATCAGGATTCGACGACCGTAGCCGGCGTCAGCGCAGAACTGGCGCGCGCCAGTTCCTACGGGCTGATCGAAGGTGACGCCAAAGCGCCTGCCACCATTGCCACACCGAAGGCGTTCTGACAGCAGCGCGCAGCCGAAGGCTGCATAACAAAGGCTCCCTCACGAGGACGCCTTTTTCACTTCCGGCAGCCGAAGCCGCGCTTACTTCAGCACAGCCGCAATCGCGTTCGCAACCACATCCAGATTGCGCGTGTTGAGCGCTGCCACGCAGATGCGGCCCGTGCTCACCGCATAGATGTCGAACTCTTCACGCAGACGATCAACCTGCGCCGCCGCCAGACCCGAGTACGAGAACATGCCGCGCTGCTTGTTGACGAACGTGAAGTCGCGGTCGACGCCGCTCGCCTTCAGGCGCTCGACGAGACCATTGCGCATCGCGCGGATGCGATCACGCATTTCGCCGAGTTCTTGTTCCCACGTCGCGCGCAGTTCCGGCGAAGCCAGCACGGCTGCGACGACCGAGCCGCCATGCGTCGGCGGGTTCGAATAGTTGGTGCGGATCACGCGCTTCAATTGCGACAGTACGCGCGCCGATTCTTCCTTGCCCGCCGTGATGATCGACAGCGCGCCGACGCGCTCGCCATACAGCGAGAACGACTTCGAGAACGACGACGACACGAACACATTCAGTTCCGATTCCGCGAACAGACGTACAGCCGCCGAGTCTGCATCGATGCTTTCCGCGAAACCCTGATACGCCATGTCGAGGAACGGCACGAGATTCTTCGCCTTCACGACTTCGACGATCTGCTTCCACTGGTCGTCGGTCAGGTCGACGCCGGTCGGGTTGTGGCAGCATGCGTGCAGCACGACAATCGTGCCCGCCTCGTAGCCGTTGAACGCCGCGAGCAGGCTGTCGAAATTGACGCCGCGCGTGGCTGCGTCGTAGTAAGGGTAGTTGACGACATCGAAGCCCGCGCCTTCGAACAGCGCACGATGGTTTTCCCAGCTCGGATCGCTGATGGCGACCTTCGCGTTCGGGTTCACGCGCTTCAGGAGGTCCGCGCCAATCTTCAGCGCGCCCGTGCCGCCCAGCGCCTGCGCCGTGACGACGCGGCCGGCCGCGATCAGCAACGAGTCATCGCCGAGCAGCAGCTTTTGCACGGCGGCGTCATACGCGGCGATACCGTCGATCGGCAGATAACCGCGCGGCAGTGCGGCATCGAAGCGCGCTTTCTCGGCTTCGCGCACGGCGCGCAGCAGCGGAATCTTGCCTTCTTCGTTGGTGTACACGCCGACGCCAAGGTTGACCTTGGTCGTGCGCGTATTGGCGTTGAAGGCTTCGTTCAGGCCCAGGATCGGGTCGCGGGGAGCGAGTTCGACGGCAGAGAAAAGAGACATGATTTATCGGCAGTGAAGCGGCTGGTAAGAAAATCGTGCGTTTCCGGCCCATCCGCGAAAACCCAGCCTTTCATTGTAACGAAACTCGTGTGTGCGTTCGGACGAATCTTGTGTGAATGCGCGTGCTTTTTGGCCCTTTTTACTGCATTCGCATGTCACTATGTCCAATAAAACGGGGCGTGATTGAAGTCCGCATCCTGAGCCAATGTCTTGCCAACGACCAGACGGCCTAAAGCGCCAGCCGCTAAAATAAGCGGTTGCTCCCGGCGCAGACTTTCGATCTCCCATGTCCGACACTCTCATCGAATCGCTCGACGAACTGGACGAGTCGAAGTTCGTCACGTTCGACGGCTCGCCGTTCCAGCTTTATCAACCGTATCCGCCCGCAGGCGATCAGCCGACCGCCATCGCCACGCTCTGCGAAGGCGTAGACGACGGTCTCTCGTTTCAGACGCTGCTCGGCGTGACCGGCTCCGGCAAGACTTTCACGATGGCGAACGTCATCGCGCGTCTTGGCCGTCCGGCTATCGTGTTCGCGCCGAACAAGACGCTCGCCGCGCAGTTGTACGCGGAGTTCCGCGAGTTCTTTCCGCGCAATGCCGTCGAGTACTTCGTTTCATACTACGACTACTATCAGCCGGAAGCGTACGTGCCGCAGCGCGATCTGTTCATCGAGAAGGATTCGTCGATCAACGATCACATTGAGCAGATGCGCCTTTCCGCGACTAAGAGCCTGCTCGAACGGCGCGATGTCGTGATTGTCGCGACCGTTTCCGCGATCTACGGTATCGGCAATCCCTCGGAATATCACAAGATGATTCTGACGCTGCGGACGGGCGACAAGCTCGGCCAGCGCGATGTCATCGCGCGGCTGATCGCCATGCAGTACACGCGCAACGAGGCCGATTTCTCGCGCGGCACGTTCCGCGTGCGCGGCGATACCATCGACATCTTTCCGGCGGAACACGTGGAAATGGCGGTGCGCGTCGAACTGTTCGACGACGAGATCGAGTCGATGCATCTGTTCGACCCGCTCACCGGCTGCGTGCGTCACAAGATTCCGCGCTTTACGGTGTATCCGTCGTCGCACTACGTAACGCCGCGCGATACCGTGATGCGCGCGGTAGAAGCCATCAAGCTCGAACTGCGCGAGCGGCTCGAATTCTTCCACGAGCAAGGCAAGCTCGTCGAAGCACAGCGGCTCGAACAGCGCACGCGTTTCGATCTGGAAATGCTTCAGGAGCTTGGCTTCTGCCAGGGCATCGAGAACTACTCGCGGCACTTTTCCGGCGCGATGCCGGGCGAACCGCCGCCAACGCTCGTCGACTATCTGCCGCCCGATGCGGTCATGCTGCTCGATGAATCGCACGTGCTGATCGGCCAGTTGAATGGCATGTACAACGGCGACCGCGCGCGCAAGGAAAATCTCGTCGATTACGGCTTCCGGCTGCCGTGCGCGCTCGACAATCGCCCGCTCAAATTCAACGAGTTCGAGAAGAAGATGCGTCAGGCAATCTTCGTCTCCGCCACGCCCGCCGACTATGAGAAGGGCAAGACCGGGCAGGTGGCCGAACAGCTCGTGCGTCCGACCGGTCTCGTCGATCCGGAAATCGAAGTGCGTCCGGCGCGCTCGCAGGTGGATGACGTGCTGTCGGAGATCAACGCGCGCGTCACGGCGCAGGAACGCGTGCTCGTCACGACGCTGACCAAGCGCATGGCCGAACAACTGACCGAATTCCTGGCCGATCACGGCGTGAAGGTGCGCTATCTGCACAGCGATATCGATACTGTCGAGCGCGTGGAAATCATCCGCGACCTGCGGCTCGGCACGTTCGATGTGCTCGTTGGCATCAACTTGTTGCGCGAGGGTCTCGACATCCCGGAAGTGTCGTTGGTCGCCATTCTCGATGCCGACAAGGAAGGCTTCCTGCGCGCCGAACGCTCGCTGATCCAGGCCATTGGCCGGGCGGCGCGTAACGTGAACGGCAAAGCGATCCTCTACGCCGACAACATGACCGACTCAATGAAGCGCGCCATCGACGAAACCGAGCGGCGACGCGCGAAGCAGATCGCGTTCAATGCGGAACACGGCATCGTGCCGCGCGGAGTGGAGAAGCGCATCAAGGACATCATCGATGGCGTCTACAGCGCCGACGAAGCGCGCGCCGAATTGAAGGAAGCACAGGCGCGCGCCAAGTTCGAATATATGACCGAGAAGCAGCTTGCGAAGGAGATCAAGCGCCTCGAAAAGGCCATGATGGACCACGCCAAAAACCTCGAATTCGAAAAGGCGGCGCAGACCCGCGACCAATTGGCGCTCCTGCGTCAAAGGATTTTTGGCGCGAATGTCGGCGACCACGTGAGCAGAACGATTAAAAAGTAGGTATTTTGTAAGAAAATGCGTACCAAAAAAGCGGCGAATCGGGCGATCCGCCGCTTTTTTGGTACGCCGCGCATGCGCAACAGCTTGGGGGTGGGAGTCCCCTGTCCAACCTGATGGTGGTGAAGGACTAGCGACACGCAAGGGCGTCGTCGTGAGGCGGGGTCTGAAGGAAGCGTGTACCAAAGCCACGA
>LELG01000152.1 GCA_001045575.1 Candidatus Burkholderia pumila | reverse complement strand
GCACCGCCATCTTGAATGATGCATCGTAGCGGCTGGACTTCTTGCGGAGTGCGGCACTGCCATGCCTCTTGATAGCTCGCAATCCAGCGGCGACGCACAGAGCGCCCAACTCCATATCGCGCTGCCAGCACCTCTGTCCCAACGCCACCCGCGAGGTACTCATCAACTACTTGCTGCCGGAACTGCTCGTTGTACTTCGCCATGAAAAACACCCCAAAAGGTCAGATCGATGTCCAACTTTTGGGGGCAGTTCAGAGTGCAGTTCACCACGCGGCCTTTTTCGATATCCATTAACGCGAGCGAAATCGGCAATCTGAAGCGGCGCGGCCCTGCGCTGCCCGGATTGACGAACAGCACGCCGCCGCGCCGCTCGATGACCGGCTTGTGCGAGTGGCCAGTAATAACGACATCGACGCCATCGAGGTTGCCGGGCATGTCAGCGATATCGTGAACGACGTGGATCGTCGCGCCTTCCAGTTCGATGCGCGCCTGCTCCGGCAATTGCGCGACGTCATCGCCGATGTCGTTATTGCCGCGAACGACCGTCAGCGGCGCGAAGGGCGCGAGCGCATCGAGCACGGCCTGCTTGCAAATATCGCCCGCGTGGATGATGTGCGCGACGCCTTGCAGCGCATCAAGCGCTTCGGGGCGCACGAGATTGTGCGTATCGGAAATGATGCCGATGCGTGTCAGTTCTTCTTGTCCGTTACCGCCGGGCATGCGAAGCGCTTTTGGCGCACGCGGACGCGGTGGTAGAATCGCGTCCGCCCTGCCGGGGTGATGAAATTGGTAAACATAGCGGACTTAAAATCCGCCGCCTAACGGCTTGCCGGTTCGAGTCCGGTCCCCGGCACCAGTATGCAAGCAACAGTGAAATTTCGCCAGAACCCCGACAGCGTAAAGCTTTCGGGGTTTTTTTGTTGCCTGTCGTCATCGACATATTGACGAGTAACCAAGGAAATCGTTGATATCTCCAACTCCAAGGGGCGAACACGTGCGCGGGCGAACGGCTTTTGACCGTAGCGTACCAGACATAACGCTCTCATGGAAAATAGGGAGAAGGAAGTTGAGAGACAGGGTCAGACCGCGTAACGCAGCGATCACCGTGCAGCGGCGGCGAGACACGTACTTCGCAAATGCTCCTGAGGAAATCCAGACTGCAGCCGTAACACGAACGTTCCTGGTCGACCGGTTCCATTGGGAATTCGACTCTCCGTTCATGGACAAAGCGCGCGGGCTGCTTGGCTTGCCGGCAATGGAACGCAGCGACCTTCGCTGGAAGATCGAGCGCGCGTTCGAGTCGGGCGAACTCGTCGCGCTCCCTGATGCGCCGCCACCTCGCGCCCGCACGCACGCTGGTTCGCCTGCCGTTGTGCAGCCCGGAGTCGCGCGCAAGGAGCTTTGCTCTTACGCCGTCACAGGCGTTCGGGAGAATAGCAAGCGTGGCGGCCGTTGCTCGCTCGTTCGCTCCTCCGACCCTACCGAGACTTCCAGCCGATGATTTCTTCGCAATCGTGGCGGCCAAGCCGGGCGACGTGCTTGCCAGATGTCTCGATTGCAACGGCATTGGGGGCGACACCGTTCAAACACGTTCCGCACGCCCTGAGCGATGAGGCAATGGAGCTGGCGGCCAGCACGAAGTTCCGCGAGATAGTGCACCGATTCAAGGATGTCAACGGGATAGGGCCGGCTGAAAGCCTGCATTGGCAGGACAACGGCGATGTCTACTCCAACGGCATCTTTGTCGACAACTTCCACGACTATCAGGATTGAAAGCGCCAATGAACGACGAAGAACTTGCACACGCCAGCTTCATCATCGGTGAAGGCGTGGACCCGGCATTCTGGACGAGATACTTCGGTGTCCAGCCCGACACGGCAAGAAAGAAGGGAGACCGAATGCGCCCCCCGAAGGGACGGCTTTACGCGGAACGGCCAACCGGCGTCTGGAGTCTTGGCAGCAAAGGACTCGTGCGGAGTGATTTGGCTCACGCCGCACTTGTGGTATCTGAAAGCTTGCCTTTCACTGCCTCACGCGGACCTTCCCGAACGCCTCGCTCAGGCGAATGCACGAATGCGCTTCTTTTGCTTCTGGGTCAACGAGTCTGGCGACCGTGTATCGGATGTGCCCGAGCCGATTCGCGCTATGATGGAAACAATGGGCGACACGATCGAGATCGATGAGTATCGGTGGTAGGCGCACGGTGCGGTGGTTTCATTCCGGTCCCCGCACCAAGTGGTTTACGAGCCAACAATCCCAAGTTGCTTCGCAAATCACCGCTATTCGCCGCCCGCCCCCTCAAACCGCATTCAACAACCTCTCCGCATCCCTCACCGCATCGAACAACGCTTCGATCGGCGTTTCCCAGTCGATCACGCAGACATCGATATCGAACGGCAGCGCATCGACGCCGATAAACCGCACCGTGCCGCCGAAGCAGTCACGCGCGCGTCCGCGGCGGACCGAAGCGATGAATGGGGAGTAACACGTAAAGCGCGACAGGCATCATGGCGGCCTCCACGACTGGCTGATCCCGACCGTGAGGACATGCTGGTCGGTGAAGGCAGTCAGTCATCCGCAATGCGCCGGAGCACCCTCGCCTGGGAGGGTGCTCCTCCCTCATTTCGACGCCATCGCACCGGGCACGTTAAACTGCATGCTCCAGCACGCGCGCCACGCGTAATGGTAATGCCCTCCCCACGCCTCGCTATGCGCGATTGCCTCGGCGACGGTTTTGAATGCGCCGTGGCCGCCGGTTATCTCGCCGCCCTCGTCTTCGATCGCGCCGGCGGCTTTCGGTACGGCGTACAGCATAAGCATATAATCGCCCACTTCGATGTTCTTCTGCATGGCGCGGTCCTCCATCGATTCGTCACACAATGAACTGAACGCAAGCCGATTGTGCTACCGCTCGCGGGATCGAAACAAGCCCGGGCGCAAAGCATCCGCCACCGCGATGCTCTAAAGTGGTACGTCCGTCTCAGCGCCCGATGCCGCCGTCACGTGTTATAAAGCCGCGACCCTTTGTTTCGCTCCGATGCCGCGCGGCATCGGACATCGACCGAATCTTTTCGATGATCAAACGCCTTCTCCGTTCTGCTCTGCGTTCCTCTCGCTCCTCTGCTCGCGGGCTGCACTTCGTACTATCGCAACACCGAGATGTGCAAGGAGCGCGTGCGCGCCGAGTATCCGGACGCCGCCAGCGCGCCGCTGAAAATCACCGGCTCCGGCGCGAGTTATCATGGTCTGCGCGTGGTCGTGCGTGGCGAATTCCCGACCGCGCCGAAACCGCCCGCGACGAAAACCGTGCAGACGCCGGCCGCCGCCGAATGCACGTTCTCCGATACGACGATGACCCACCTCCAGTGGATCGCCCCGGAGAAGCTCGCCAGGCAATCGTCGTCCGATCCGGACGGCAGCGAATAGTGAATAGCGAAACCGCCAGCCACCGGAAAAGACGCGCATGCTACTCGCCCAGATCAGCGACCTGCACACCACGCCGCCCGACACGCTGGCGTACACGGCTGGGTCGATACCGCCGCCTACCTGAACCGCGCCATCGACGCGCTCAACGCCTTTACGCCGCCGTGATCATCACCGGTGACCTCGTCGACCGCGGCGGCATCGATGAATACGAGCCATTGCGCACCATGCTCGCGCGGCCTGAAATACCGTGGCATCCGCTCGTCGACAATCACGACGACCGCGCCAACTTCCGCCACGTATTCGGCGCGCACGCCGCTCACGGCCGATGGCTTAGTGCACTAAGCTCTCGACATCGCCGAAGTCCGGGTGATCGCGCTCGATAAGCTCGATCCCGACGCGAGCGCAGGCCGGCTGTGCGGCAAGCGCCTCGCCTGGCTCGAAACGCAACTCGACGCCAGCCGCGAAAAACCCCGTGCTGATTGCAATGCATCATCCGCCGATCATCAGCGGTATTGGTTTCATGGACGACATCCGCCTCGCGCCGGCCGACAGCGCCGCGCTCGACGCGCTCGTGCGGCGTCATCCGAATGTCGAGCGGATCGTATGCGGGCATGTGCATCGCGCGATCACGACGCGCTTCGGCGGCACGATCCGTCTGGTGCGCGCTTTCGACAGCGCATCAGGTCGCGTTACAGCTTCAGCCAACCGGCGCCGATGCTTTCGTGCTCGAACCGCCAGCGTTCGGCATTCATCTCTGGCGGCCAGATGCCGAGCTTGTTAGGCATTGTGTGAGCATCGAACAGGGTGGCGATCCGCAAACTTTCTAGATTGCTGCCATCAGCATAACATTTTTAAAAATATTATATTTATAGTAAATATAATATTATTCTTATCAATGTGCAGCCGAAGAAAAGAACGGAGATGGAAATTGCAAGTGCAATGAAACAGGCGGGCATGCTCGCCGTGATGTTGGACGGGAGCTCGCTGGCGCATGCGGCGTTCGACTGCAGCGAGTCGCACGGCGGCTGGCGGGTGGATTCATCGGATAGCTGGACAGGGACGGACAAGCTTGCGCATATGGCTGCCTCCGCGCCGTTTGGCGCGCTCGGCGCGTATGTCACGCGCGATACGGCGCATCCCGTCGCCTACGGCACGCTCATTGGCACTGCACCCGGGTTCGCCAAGGAAGTCATCGACGGAACGTGCCGCACGGATGGCTTCTCGTTAAAAGATCTTTCGCCGCCGATACGCTCGGTGCGTTCGTCGGCGCGACGCTCACGCACTGGGCCGATCATGTGTCAGCGCGATACGCACAGCATGACGCTCGGCGTGCGCTATTCGAGCCGGTTCTGAGAAGGCGGAAGCGCTTCAGCGGGAGATGAGGCTGAGATGGCGCGCGTGGTCATCGAGCGCGTCGAGCACGCGGTCGAATTCCAGCGATTTGTCGAAGAAATGGCGTACGCCGTATTGCAGGCAGCGTTCGCGGTAGGTCGGCAGCGCGTGGTTCGTCAGCATGGAGACGAACGCGCCGCGCCCGTCTCCTGCAGCCACGCCAGCACGTCGAGACCCGAGCCGCGTTTCAGTTGCAGATCGATGATCACGCCATCAAAAGCCTGCGAATTCAGCAGCGCGATGGCGTCGTCGGGGACTCGGCGAAAGCGGTCACGCGCCAGCGGCCAAGCGCCTCGATGGCCTCGGTGAGGCTGCGGCGAGTTCTCGTCAGCAGCACCGCGAGCGGCCTGCCTTGCTTGTCGCTGCCTTGCTTTTGGATGTTCACGCCCACATCGGGCACCCTCCCATGCAACGCGAAACTATTCGATCCGCCCGTTCTTGATGGCGTAATACGTGAGCGGCATTATTTGACAAGCGCATTTTCTCCAGCACGCGCGATACGTACTCACCGTCTTCACCGAAAGATGCAATTCCTCCGCGATCTGCGTCGGAATCTGCCCGCCCGCGAGCTTGCAGAAAATCTGGAATTCGCGTTTGGACAGCATTTCGTGCGGCCGTTCGACGGCGGGCTTTTCCAGCTTGTCGGCGAGCGCATCGGCGATAAATTCCGACAGATATTGATGCCCGCGCGCCACCGTGCGGATCGCCCGGACAATTTCATCGGGCGCAGCGTCCTTGTTCAGATAACCGTTCGCGCCGGCTTTCAGCAGGTTGATGGCGTACTGGCTTTCAGGAAAGCCAGAGAGCATCAGCACGCCCTGCTCCGAACGGATCTGCTTGATGACGCGCAGCGGATCCACGCCGTTCTTGTTGGGCATGGCGATGTCGAGCAACATAACATCGAACGCCTGTTCGCGCACCAGCGCGATGGTTTCGTCGCCGGTCGCGGCTTCGGCAGCCACTTCCATGTCGGGCTCGTCGGCGACGAACTTGCTTGAAACCGCTGCGCAAGATCGCATGGTCGTCGGCTATCAGGACTCGGATCATTTGCGCCGTCCGCGCTTGTTATTGAGATAAGCGGTCATTCTACGCAAACGAACAATGCGCCGGCCGTCGTCAGCCCGCGCATTAGCCCCGTCTCTTTATATGAGCCGCGATCAGCCGTTGCGGCCTTCGAGCAAATCGGCCATGTCGTCGGCGTGCTCTTCCTCGACTACCAGAATCTCTTCGAAGATGCGGCGCATGGTGACATCCTTGTCGCCGAGGTAGCGCATGATCTCGCGGTATGTATCGATCGCAATGCGCTCCGCGATGAGGTTCTCGCAGATTATGTCGATCAGATCGCGGCCCTCCTTATATTCGGAGTGAGAACGCAACTTGAGGCTTTCCGGTGCGAAGTTCGGTTCGCCGCCGAGTTGCACGATGCGCTCCGCGAGCGTGTCGGCGTGTTGCTGTTCTTCGTTGGCGTGTTCGAGAAACTCCTGCGCGACGGCTTCCGAATGGATGCCCTTCGCCATGAAGTAGTGACGCTTGTAGCGCAGCGTGCAGACGATTTCCGTGGCGAGCGAGTCGTTCAGCAGCTTCAGCACGGTTTCGCGGTCCGCACCGTAGCTCGACGTGACCGGACCTTCGTCCATGTGCTGCCGCGCGTCGGCACGGATTTTATACAGGTCGAGGACGAACGCGTCGCGCGATTAGTTCGACGGGGCAGATACAGCAGACGATTTGGACGTTTGATGGGGATGAAAGTCGGCGGTCGCCGTATGAGGATTCGAACGTGGCGCGCCTGCCCGTTCATTCGGAAGAACGGACAGGCACGTGGCAGGCCCGCCCGGTCAGGCCTGAATGCGGTTCACGCAAACCGCATCGTCATGTTCGGAACATGCCGAGCAGCAGCGTGACCACGAACATCACGAGAAAGATGAAGAACAGAATCTTGGCGATTTCAGCCGCGCCCGCCGCGATGCCTGTGAACCCGAACACGGCGGCAATGATGGCGATGACGAAGAAAACGGCGGCGTATCGAAGCATGGCGTCCTCCTTTTTTTTATGTTTATGGCGAGTCCGGAAAGTCAACGTGCAGAAACTTCGCTAATCGATCGTCTTTTTAGTCACGACGAACCCGAGCACCAGAAACACAACGCACAGGATCAGGAACAGCACGAAGAGGAATTTCGCAATCGTCGCAACGCCCGCGGCGATGCCCGTAAAGCCGAGCAAGCCTGCAACCAAGGCCACGATGGCGAAGAACAAGACCCATTTCAGCATGATCGTCCCGTAGGAGTGGATGATGCTAATCATCGTAGCAAGCGCTTTCGCGCCGCACATTCGGGCTGACTCCTTTTGCTGTGGGAATGCGCTGACATTCGCTTTCAACCGGCTTTTCTTCCGGTGAAGAACCCAAGCACATGAGCCATGTCCCGCGCGCCGCGTTTTCCGATCTGATGCCGAAGTCCGCGCATGCGTCAGCGCAAGACCATGCGCAGTCGGACGGCGTGCGGCGCGGGTCAACGCGTGGATGCATCGATTAGCTGGGCCGTGGCGATGACCATGGCCATCATCATCATCGTGGGCGGGCTGGTGATTCTGGAATCGGGGCGGATGCGCATCGCCGGGGAATATGAAACCGCGCTCGAAGCGAAAAGCGCGACCGCGCAACTATCCTCGCTCGCCGCCGAGGAACGCGCGTTCGCGCTGAAGCCGTACCCCGCCTACGAGGAGCATTTCGATCAGGCCGCCGCGCGCGTGCGGCGCGCGGCGGCATCGCTGGATGCGTACTATCACGCATCGGCGACGACACCGCGCTTGCGAGCTTCGCGCAAATCAGCCCCGCCGCAGATGAAGACATTCGCCAGGGCAGCGCGCTCCTCGCCGAATTGGCGAACACCGCCAACGCACCGCGCGAACAGGCGCTGGCGCTTCCGCCACCCGACAGCAGCGCGACGCTCAATGCCGCGCTCTCCCTGCTACGCCGTAACGAAGAACAACGCGCGCAGCACGCGCTCGATTCCAGCCGCGTCGATCAGCGCATTTCCACGCTATACTTCGGCGCGTTGTGCGCACTGAACATCGTGCTGTTCCTGTTGCTGTTCCGTAACCTCGGCATCCAGCTCGACAAGCAGGACAGCGTGCAGAAAGTTTCAACTCATCACGCAGCAGGAAGAACTCGACCGGCTCGTTTTCGAACGCACGAGACAACTCGAAGCGCTTGCGTAGCACTTGCAATCGGTCAGTGAAAACTGGACCATCCAGAAAGTTGGACGACTGATGGCTATGCTGTAGCGAAGCAAACTTGATAATCGACGGGACTGAGCCCCCTTGGGCTTTCAGCTTGATTCGCTCGTGGTTGTAGTAGTGAATGTATTCCTTCAGGCC
>LELG01000151.1 GCA_001045575.1 Candidatus Burkholderia pumila | reverse complement strand
CCCCAAAATCCCGCTTGCGCGTGCGCTTGGTTGACAGGTTCAAGCCGAGATAAAGTTGCGTCATTGCGATGCTTCTAGGTCGTAGCTAATATCAGAGCATTCCTAAGCGACATTACGCTCAGTAGTTACGTTACGAAGAATTTCCTTAACTTTCTAACTTGTTTTGTTTGCCTGTCAGGAAGCGATGCCCAAAGAACTGATAGACGACGAGCTGTGGTCACTCATCGAACCTCTCTGCCGAAGAGGGCACCACGGAACCGCCGATATGCAGGGCGCAAGCCGACGCCAAACCGAACGGTGCTGACAGGCATCGTATTCGTGCTGCGCTCGGGCATCGCTTGGAATCTGCTGCCGCAAGAAATGGGCTGTGCGGCTCAGGCACGGCGTGCTGGCAGCAGCTGGTTGCATGGCAAGAGGCAGGCGTCTGGTAACGCATCCATGAGGCGCTGCTTGCGGCGGAGTTACGCCGTCGTGGCCAACTAGACATGGCACGCGCGATTGTCGACAGATCTTCGGTCCGCGCGATGCTCGCAGAAAAAACCGGCCCGAATCCAACGGACCAGCGCAAGTTCGGCAGCAAGCACCATCTCATTGGCGACGCGCATCCGCGGCTTCGGCTATTGGTGGTGCGGCGCGCAATGCGCCCTGGTTATGCGCGAGCGCGGTCTGCACGTCGTCGAAGATGCGCGCAGCGGGGGAATCCCGGCGCGGCGTTGTCGGGTTCACGCGTGAGGAAGCGCTGGCCGACCACCGCCTACGCGAGCCGCAGCTTCAACTTGCGCACATCCTCGCAGCCGACCGCTTTCGCAAACCGCGTAACCATTACGACACTGACTTCTGCCTTGTCCGCCGCGCGCCGATGCTCGCCCGCGAGGCGCCCGTGAGGTCGTCAAGAATCAGCGCGGCGACCTTGCGCTCGGCGCTGCGCAACTCGGGCGCGCGCTCAGCAATGCGTGCAACAAGGTCGAAACTGAGCGGATTGGCGGGGCAGTTTACCAGAGGTCCATGTTACTAAATAATATTTCTATTCCGAATGCTACTTTGGTTACCATACACTAGTCAATTCTCGCCATCGGGCGACATTGACCTAAACGAACGATGGAGCAGCATCGAATGAAAGTTACAAACTATCAGAGGGCGCGACGATCAACCCCTTCAGCAAAGGCCTCGGCACGGTGCGAGCACTGGCATCCAGTTGACCGATGCGGCGCGTCTGCAATGGAATCTGTTCGAAGAGGACGTGAGCCTGCCTGCCGCCGTGCTGTATGCGGATCGCATCGAGCACAATCTGAAGTGGATGCAGGACTTCGTCGGCGAATATGGCGTAAAGCTCGCGCCGTATGGCAATACGACGATGGCGCCGCAGCTGTTCCACCGTCAGCTCGAAGCGAAGGCGGCGCGTGGGGGCATTACGCTGGCGACGGCGCATCAGGTGCGCGCGGCGTATCGCGACGGCGTGCATCGCGTGTTGATGGCAAATCAGCTCGTCGGCAAGCGCAACATGGGCATGATCGCGGAACTGCTCAATGATCCGAACTTCGAGTTCTTCTGTCTCGTGGATTCAGCGGATGGCGTCGAGCAGCTCGGTGCGTTTTTCAGCGATGTGCGCAAGAAGCTGAACGTGTTGATCGAACTCGGCGGACCGGGCGGCCGCACGGGCGTGCGTGATGATGCGCAGCGCGACGCAGTGCTCGCGGCCATTGCGCGCTGGAATGGCACGATCGAACTCGCGGGCATCGAACTGTACGAAGGCGTGTTGCAGGACGAAGCAAAGGTGCGCGAGTTCCTGAAAAGAAAAGCGCCGTCGATACGACGCGAGTGCTGATCGCGGAAGGCAAGATCACGCGCAAGCCGGCCATTCTCTCGAGCGCGGGCTCTCGGCCTGGTACGACGTCGTCGCGGATGAATTCGCCAAAGCGAACAGCGACGCAATCGAAGTCGTGCTGCGCCCTGGCTGCTATCTGACGCATAACGTCGGCATCTACAAGAAAGCGCAGAACGAGGTTTTCGCGCGCAATTCCATCGCAAAGAAAATGGGCCAGGGTCTGAAGCCCGCGCTGCAATTGTGGGCGTGTATGTGCAGTCGATTTCTGAGCCGGACCGCGCGATCATCGGTCTTGGTAAGCGCGATTCCGCATTCGATGTGGGCCTGCCCGAACCCGCGAAGCACTATCATGCGCCGCGCGATGTGATGTTAAGGCTGAGAAATTTTCGGCCTGATGGATCAGCACACGTATCTGCCGCATCAAGCCGGGCGACGATCTGAAGGTCGGCGACATGATCGCGTTCGACATTTCGCATCCGTGCCTGACGTTCGACAAATGGCGTCAGGTACTGATCGCCGATCCGAAATATCGCGTGACCGAAGTCCGTCGAAACGTTCTTCTGAGCGAGCGTTAATCTTCCAGCGCGGCGGCGTCCGTCGCCGCGATTTGCTGGATGCGCTTTTCGAGCATTTGCAGCGAGCTCAACAGCGCTTCGATGGAATCGTCTGGAAGCGATGCCATCGTGTCGTGCAGAAACGCATTGCGCCGCGGCAGGCCGGCTTCGGCGGCCGCGCGGCCCTGCGGCGTGAGCGCCACGTTGGACACGCGGTTGTCGCGCGCATCGATGCTGCGCACGATCCAGCCGAGCGTCTCCAGCGTCTTCAACTGACGCGTGAGCGCGCCCGGATCGACCTTCAGCCGTTCGACCAGCGTCTTTTGCGACAACACGCCCGCCTGCTCGTGCAGTGCGAGCAGGATGCGCCAGCGCGGCATCGGCTGGCCGACGGCGGCTTCGAACGCCGACATAAACGCGCGATACGTGCGTCCGAACTGCTGCACGACGTGGATTCGTTCCTGTTCATTCATGGTCTGATTCCCTTCCTTATTCCGCAAGGATGACCGGCTCCTGCGGTCCCTTCAACTGCACCGGCGGCACGCGCCGCGATTGCCAGAACGATACTGCCGCGACCATCGCCGCCATCGCCAGCCCGATGTGAATCGCCGCAACCAGCGATTCCCGTGCCGCTTCGATCAGCGCCGCGCCATCGTGGCCTGCTTGGCTGAGTTGCGCGAGCAGCGCGCGTTGGCCGTCGAGATTGATGAGGATTTGCGGATCGGACAAGTCGGGCAGCCAATGCGTCGCGTGATCCTTCTCCAGCGCGAGATTCACGCCGCTTGCGTAAAGATGACTGACGAGCGTGCCGGTCAGCGCCGTGCCGATCATCCCGCCGATCATGCGCAGCGATTGCAGCAGCGCCGTCGCAATACCCAGGTGCTCGCGTCCCGCCTTCTGCTGTGCGAACACGGTGAGATTCGGCATGACGAAACCGAATCCGAAGCCGCCCATTAGCATGAATGAGAGCAACAACGGCCGCGGCATATTGCGCGTCGCCACGACGACGCCGAGACAGGATATTGCTAAAAACGCGAAACCGACGAAGAACATCAAATTCGCGTTCTTCAGCCGCGTCACGATACGCCCGTTCACGATGCTCCCGATCGTGATGAACACCACCAGCGGCGTAATCATCAGGCCCGCATCCTTCGGCGACATGCCAAAGCCGCCCTGGAACAGCAGCGGCGCGTAGAAGAGCAGCGAGAACATGATGAAGCCGCCGAGAATGGCGAGCGTGAAGAGCGCGGCAAGCGCCTTGTTGCGGAACATGTCGATGGGAAGAATGGCGTGATCGCAGCGCTTTTCCCTCTTCCAGAGGCCGTAGCCCGCCGCCACACTCACCGCGAGATAAACAATGATCTCTGCGCTCAGCCCATGTTTCGGCAACAGTTCGACGAACATTTGCAACGCCCCGAGCGTCACCGCAATCAGCGCCGCGCCGGGCCAGTCGAGGCGCATCTTGCCTTCGTGCGCGACGTGCCGGAGATGCGGCAGGAAGCGCCACACGAAATACAGCGACACCGCGCCGACCGGCAGATTCACATAGAACACGGAGCGCCATTCGTAATACTCGGTGAGCACGCCGCCGAGCGACGGACCGACCGCATTCGCAATGCCGAATGCCGAACTCATCAGCACTTGCCAGCGCAGGCGCACGACGTTGTCCGGGAAAAGATCGGCGATGCACGCGAACGCGGTGCCGACCAGCATGCCGCCGCCAATGCCTTGCAGGCCTCGCGCGAGCACGAGAAACATCATGCTGTTCGACATTCCGCACAACACGGACGCGACCGTGAACACCACGATCGATGCGATCACGAACGGCTTGCGCCCGTAGTAATCGCCCAGCCGCCCGAAGATGGGCACAGTGACGACGGAAGTCAAAAGATACAACGTGGCGACCCACGCGTAGAGATCGAAACCCTTGAGTTCGGCTACGATGGTCGGCAACGCGGTGCCGACGACGGTCTGATCCAGCGCGACGAGCATGGTGACGAAAGAGACGCCCAGCATCGCCATGAGCGATTCGCGGAAAGGCAGAACCTGCCCGCTTGAATGATGCGCGGCTGTATGAACGGCCATTTTTGTAAGCGCAATAATTGACGAGTCAACAGAAATTAAATCATAGCACGGTGATGCGCTCTAATCCGTGTGGTCAGCTCCCTGTACTTCCCAAAAGAGCATGGAACCGACGCTGATCATCACCTCGCCACTCAACGCCGACGATTTTGCCGCCCTGACGCGCGCGAAAGAATCACTGGAAAGTCCGTCTCTGACGATGAAGCTTGCCGAGCGTCGTCGGCGCACCCATCGAAAAACTGATGAACCGGCTGCCGTCCGCCGCTCAGGATAAAGTCGATAAAGCGACGCAGCTCGCGCTGAAAAAGTGTCTGCAAGTCGCATTGCGGACCATCGGCAAAAGCGCGCTGTCCGATTCGCTGCTCGCGCCGCCGCCCGACAAGCCGAGCAATCTCATGCACAAACTCGCCGTCGCGACGACGGGCGCGGCAGGCGGCGCGTTTGGCTTGTTCGCATTGCCCGTCGAATTGCCCGTCACGACAACGCTCATGTTCCGATCGATCTGCGATATCGCGCGCAGCGAAGGCGAGGACGTGCATCGCGTGGAAACGCAGTTTCAATGTATGATGGTGCTCGGCATGGGCAACAACAAAAAGAGCGATAACAACGCCGACCTTGGCTATTTCATCGTGCGCGGGACGCTGGCGCAGTCGGTCTCGCGGACGGCGAACGAGATCGCGGCAAAGGGTCTGGGCAGCCACGGCTCGACTGCGCTGCTCAAGTTCGTGCAGGCGATCGCGTCGCGGTTCTCGGTGCAGGTGAGCGAGCAGGTCGCGGCGAAATCGATTCCGGCGATCGGCGCGGTGCTGGGCGCGATGGTGAATACGGTGTTCATTGACCATTTTCAGCAGATGGCGCATGGGCATTTCACCGTGCGTCGGCTAGAACGGAAGTATGGTGCGTCGGCGGTGGAGCGGGCGTATCAGACGATTGAAGTCATGCGGTGATCGCTTTCTGTGAACCGTCCGGCTTGCTTGAGCGCGTGGCGTGCTTCCGGCATGAATGGCGACCAGATCTGGAAGATGTGAGGAACGTCGTGCCAGATTTGCAGATCGACTTCGACGTTCGATGCGCGAGCTTTATCGGCAAGCCGTTTGGAATCGTCCAGCAGGACTTCTGTATCGTCGACCTGAGCATCGGCGAAAAGTCTGTGAAGTCGCCGAATAGCGGCGATGCGTAGGGATGGTTCGCGTCGGCATCGCCGAGATATTGGCGCGCGACGGCGGAGTGAAACATCGGGTCACGGCCATCGTTCGTGTGCATCGAGGCGCCGCTGCATGTCAGATCCGTCCACGGCGAGAATAGGACGAGGACGACGCATGCGGAAGAGGGTGCGCGTCGCACAGGGCATGGAGCGTGCCGAGCGCGAGACCGCCTCCCGCCAAATCACCCGCAATGGCGATGTTTTCATGGCCGATACCTTGCGCAAGCAATGCGCGATAGGCGGCGACGGCATCGTCGATGGCCGCCGGAAAGCGATGCTCCGGCGCCAAATGGTATTCGAGCGCGAATACATCGGCCTGCGCGGTTTTCGCCAGACCTAAGGTGATCGCCCGATGCGTGCGCGGTGAGCAGAAGTAGTACCCGCCGCCGTGGAGATAAAGGATCGTGACGCGCGCGGGCGTTTCCTTCCTGATCCACTCGCCTCACATCGATCCGTCGCGGACATCTTCGAGCCGCCAGCCTCTCGGCACGCGCGGTAACCACACGCGACGCGACGTATGCGCACGCGTACGTTGAACATCGATTTCAGGTTTCGCCGTCTCCGAACGCATGCTTTTCTGCAACATCCAGCATGCGAGCTCGCTTTGCCAACTCATGCTCGATGGCATGACCTGACCGCGGATTTCGCCTGTCGGGTTTTCTTGCGTTTGGATGTTGAAGTACCCCTGGCCGGCCATGAGGTCGGTGACTTGCTGATCGGTGAGCGTGGCCTGGCCTTTCATCGGGCTGGCGAGGGCGTTCTTTTCGACCGACACCTGCACCTTCGCGTTCTGGCCGACGGGCGCGGGGCCGTGGAAATGCGCCATCGTCACCGGGCCGGACAGATCGGCGTAGGTCGCGGTGTAGGTAAGGAGTTTGATATCGGTGTCGAAGGTGGCATCGAGGATGCCGTGGCCTTTGCTTACGCGTGGCGGGACTTCGCTCGACGGCTGGAGGTTGGCTTTGAGCGTGACGGTGTCGGCTTGCGCTGATATCGTCATCGCAGTCGATGCGAGCAGTGCGAATGTGAAAGCAAGCGCCCAGCGGATATGTGGTCGGCATCTCTTCATCATTGTTGCTCTCCTTGTCTGCGGACAGGGCGCTTGATGATGGCTTCGCTCTGCTTTGTTGCGTCATCCGCTTTCGGGATGGTAGTGCATATGCGGCTTTGGCGCTTCTCTTAGCTGATGTGTTGTTTTAAACTCGAGAAGGGCGCCTCGCGGCGCCCTTCTCTTACTGCTAAACAGCTACTGCGTTAAACGCAGCCCGCTTTAGAAGCAGTGACGGATACCCGTGTTCACGAGAACCTGACGGCTGCTCGAGGACGGGCCGAATGCGCCGTTGTTGGTGGTGACGAATGCAGCCGGAGCGGGCACGTCGCCGCTGGCCGAACCGATTTGGCCAACCGTTTCGACGTGGAAGTCGGTTCGTTTCGACAGAGCATAATCCGCTTGCAGACCGAACTGGTGGTACTTGACCGAGTCCGATGTGTAGCCGAAGCTGCTGAACTTGCCCGTCGAGTACGCGTAAGCAGTGCCGATGGCGAGAGCCGGCGTCAACGCGTAACGGCCATTTATCATAGTTGTTCACTATGACTGAACCGCTTTCCAGCGCGTTGTTGTCGAGGCGGCTCGGCGTCCACACGGCACCGAAAGTCATTGCGTCATATGCGTAGCTTGCGCCCGCACCGAACGTGCGCTAACGTTGCGTCAAAGCCAGACCAAAGCCGCGCGACTCAGCGTATTGGTCGCCGGTAATTGCGCCCTTGTCGGTTGCGTCCACTCCGTTGCCTTGCATGTACGCTGCGCTGATCTTGAACTGACCGCTCGCATAGCCAGCGTCAACGCTGTATGCACGATTGTTTGCGAAACCTGTCATTCGAGAAACCATACGACCGCTGAACGTGAAGCCAGCGTAATTGTTGCTCTGATACTTGATGGCGTTCGCAACGTTGAAGTCGCTGTTCAAGTTGTCATTGCCGGCCGTATGGCACGAAGTACGTGCGGCCCCAGGTGCCTGCTGCGCTCAGCGGGCCGTTAACGTTGCCGGTCGCAACGTTGTTCACGAACGTCAGACCCGTATCGATCAAGCCATACAGCGTCGCGCTGCTTTGCGCGCTTGCAGTCGTTGCGAACGATGCAGCTAGCGTTGCCACTGCTGCTACGATTACATTCTTTCTCATGCGTAATTCCTTTGAGTGAGTCCGATGACTCGATAGGTTGCTTCGAGCGGCGCCACGGCACGTCTGGGACCTGATTCCCGGGATATGCTTCACACTGTTATTCTGCAGCCCAAAGTTTATGACTCAACTTTTTGAGCCGACCACCCAAGGAAACACAAAAAATATTTTCGAAGAAGTCGAAAGATCGAATTTCAATATGAATTAAGAAAACTCTTCGTAACTACTGCGCGTAATGTCGCTTAGGAATGCTTTGATATTAGCTACGACCTAGAAGTATCGCAATGACGCAACTTTATCTCGGCTTGAACCTGTCAACCAAGCGCACGCGCAAGCGGGATTTTGGGGAGCAGATGA
>LELG01000150.1 GCA_001045575.1 Candidatus Burkholderia pumila | reverse complement strand
TTTCTCACTTGTAATGCCAGTCGCGATCTGTTGCCAAAACCGCCGCTCGATCTCATATCCAAGTGATGGCGCGCCCGGCCAGTACATCGCTCTTCGGCCTGTCAACCGATACACCTGCTTTGCACTTCGTCCCATGCAACACCTCCTCGATCAAAGGTGTTGCAACGACCGGTTGAATCCGCCGTGACCCCGTGGGACGGCAGTTGCTTTCCGCGCATGGAGAGCGTGAAAAAGTATCTTCCGGAAGGGCGGTACGTCGTGCAATCGCTGTCGTCGACCATTGAGATCCAAACGATCAATCACCGGACCTACGTGCTATCGCCAGTGTGTGGATCGCATGCCGAGCAAGGTCGCGGCCGACTGGTTGAAATTCTTGGGGCCGCATATCCTAAGGACGACACTCGACGAGACGATGCAACGCAAGATTCAGCGTTTTTATGTGCGAGTTCAAAACCGAGTGTCTGACCGATCATCGCGAATACTTCACGATGGCCGGCGGCATGCTGACGAAATGCCACCCACCCGAAAGCATTTTAGCGTTGGGCCGCTTTATGCTGGTGAGTTCCGTCCACTGCCAGGGATCGTTAGTATGAGCTCAACTCGCCGCGCTCTCCAGAGCCAGTGAGTTTATCTTCAGATGGAAGAGTTCGCTGACTGTTCGCTATGGTTACGCTGAAAAGACATGGGTCGAGGTACCGCTTCTAAGATTCGGCAACAGCTCGACGGCACGGCGTTACTCTCCGAACCCAGTCTTGCAGGCGAAATGATCTGATCGTATTGAACACGGATGGTACATATTTTCAACGACTGCCAAGACTTCAGCATGACGCACGAGAAAGTGCTGAAAAACTTTGCGTCGAGCCGCTCGGTGATTAGGTTCTTAAGGGCAGACTTGCCAAAGCCCCACCCACCGCGGATTGCGAACACCCTGCCTTCACGCAGACTGAGCTCCGAGAGCACGGCGGCTATTCGGTCTGCAAAGTCGGCCCTCCTTAGGCGATCCTCGGACGCTGTCCGGCTCGGCGCCTCCGCACCGAGCCTTGCACGGCGACGGGCGCCACGCAGACAGTCGGACCAGCAGCCCGGTCATCACGCCTGGACTACGAGGGGTCCGCCCGTCCAGTCCAAACGGTAGGACGCTGGCGTTGAGGTGGGATGCGCCGGCTCAAGCATCGGGATATAGACTCTCGAATATCTACCTCTACCGCCACGCCTGCCTCCGCGACCACTTCCGATACTGTTTCGACACATAGGGTAATACTCGAGGAGATCCCGTCACGCTTGCGCATCCTAGCTCATCCCGTTCACTAAAGGCCAGACAACCGACGTATATCGCATTGACAGCGAGCAGCTGCTCAGGCCGATGACCCGGATACCTTGCCGCCGATAGCCTCCAGAGCTATGTCACCGGCCTGTAACGTGCCGCTGGTCTCGGCGCAGGGCACGTCGCGACAGCGGGCGCAGGACGTTCATGAGCCGCCTGGTAGTACAGGGGCATTCGCTTGACACGGTCCAGTTGCTGCTCGGTCATTCGCACCTCGATCACGTTTCGCCATACCTTGAAGTATTCGACTGGAAGCAACGCGAAGCCGTTGCCGCGTCGATGACGGATTCAACTAAAGCGAACACATTGTCGCGCCGATAAAACGGGATGACGAAGACCAGTCATCAGGTGTGGCTGAGGCGATGAAGATGGTCGGGCACTATGACATATAGACATGTTGAAACAACGTTCGAATGCGTCTATACTTGTCTATACATTAATCGCGGCTCGCATCATGGCAAAAACTGCAACGCTTACCATCCAGCAGTGGGGAAACAGTCTGGCTGTCCGGATCCCCGCTGCCGTCGCTCGTTCGGCTCATTTTGAGGCTGGCCTGGAAGTCGAAGTGACAACTGACGAGACTGGACTGACGGTGAGGCCGGTTGGCCCGCGCAAGCTCTCGCTCACGGAGAAACTGGCAAAATTTGACCCAATCATTCACGGCGGTGAGGCAATGGCAACGGATCGTATTGGCGCGGAGGTTTTCTGATGGTGGGCACTTTATGGGTGCCGGATCGGCGCGACATTATCTGGATTGGTTGCAATCCGCAGGTCGGTCGTGAGATGAAGGATATGCACCCGATGCTGGTCCTGTCGCCGAAGCCATTTAATGAACGCACGGGCATCGTCATCGGACTTCCAATGACGACGGCCCAATACAACGACACCAATCCCTTTGCGATCAAGTTTCAGGGGCCGAAGAATGTCACGAGCTACGTGCTCGGACACCAACCCAAGTCGTTTGACTGGCGTGCGCGAAGCGCGAAAGCGCATCCGTGGAAGCGCGTTCCTGATAATGTTTTTGCGGCTGCGTGTCAACAGTTGAACCAAATCATCGCAATCGGCGACTAGGAAAACGACGTGAGCACTATCGAAACTGATGGATTCCTGTCACTGAAAACTCAAGGCTTCCGGGAGCGCGTGCGAACACGCTTTAGCGATCTCGTCGATGAATGTGAGGAGGTCTCGCGCCGCGCGACCACGCAAGTTATTTGCACAGAAGGTAGCACAGTTACAACAGTGCCGAACGTTATCGCTGCATCACTTTGGGCACGCTACCTGAGCGGCTGCCAAGCGGCCATCGTACTTGCTGAACGTGGGAGGGGGCGACGCGCTTGCGCTGCTGCGCTCGGTGTATAAAACCTCTTTTTTGCTGCCGCGCTGATCAAATGGCCGTCCGTTATATTGCGCCGAGCCGGAGAGGACACGAATCAGCGCCTCAAACAAGTCGATGCGATGCCTAAAAGGATCCGCAGATTCTTGCTGCACTCACGGACGCGGATCGCGAACGGCTTGAGGGATTTCTTCGCGACACGCCAGCGACCAACGAGTCGATCAGTGCTTTCGAGGCGGCTGAGATTGCGGAGTTGACGAGCGTTTATCAGGGAGCGTGGCGCACGTTTTGCTTCTGCAACGCATGCGACTCCCATGACGGCTGGGCATGCTTTCGGAAGGGATTTGCTTGATCTCCAGTTTGGGCCCTCGTTTGAGAATGTCGAGGCGGCGTTCGGTTTGGCGCGAGATTGCATCCGCTTAGGGCTTGAAGCGGTTGCCCCACTTTTTGCAGTGGACAAGATGTAGGAAAACTGGAACGAGGGTTTTGGTGGGACAAGCAAAACAGCTCAGAGTACAAGCGAAGGCAAAGACGGACGCGCTACGCCCCGAAAAGCTGGTCTGCGGCGCTTGCAAAACGGGTTCACCGACTTTGACGCAATGGACACGCGAGGCATGAAGGGCATTCATGCTGCTTGTGGTGACATCTGTCCATCATGGTGTGAGACCGTACTGGCGTTCAGCGGCGATCAAGACGCCGTTGCAAGCGCGATGATCGCATGGCAGGACGCGATGGGGAGTGGTGGGGCAAGCTCGGGATGCAATCGCGCGGCGGTGACCATATCCCCTTCGAAGACTAGGAAAACACGGAGAGACGATGGACCAGCTGTTTGTAGCTGACGCGGCTGTGAAGGAAGCGGTGCCCGGTGATGTGAACCGATATCGCGCCGCTGGTGTACTGACGTGGGCGATCCTTCACCAGATTAAAGCGGAGGGTCTGGCCGAGGTAGCTGCAACCGGCAAGTACAGCCATCACCTGTTGAACATGTTGCGGGCATCGCCG
The DNA here is from genome assembly GCA_001045575.1 of Candidatus Burkholderia pumila. Lineage (GTDB taxonomy): Bacteria > Pseudomonadota > Gammaproteobacteria > Burkholderiales > Burkholderiaceae > Caballeronia > Caballeronia pumila. The sequence continues at coordinate 4,554 of LELG01000150.1, read as the reverse complement.
GCATTGGGTTACCCGAAGGACGAGCGGCCAGTACTGTGCTTACGGGGCACGACTTCGCGCCTCCCGTGTTTGGCGCAATCGACGACGCTTGGCGTCGCGTCAACTGATTAACGAAAACAACCCGGCGCGCCCGCGCCCCGCACGGCCGGTAGCCAAATCCTCGATTTTCCGCGTAGCGTGCAGCCAGCCGCTCGCCTTCCTCATCGAGCGCGTTAACGCATCCTTATTGGTCAGTGATTGCATCCAGTTTCGCGCCGTGATCGCAGTCATTTCGGCCTGCTGCTCGTCGGTCGGCGCTTGTGCGGTCGGAGCTACGGCGACGAACCGCGTGCGTGCGTTGTAATCGAGCGTCAACACCGGTTCGACCCACGGCCCATCCAGCGGTCCGGATCGACTCGACGGCGTCCTCCAGCATCGCCAGTGCGGTGCGCTCCATCAACGCCTGATCGGTGTACCACGCCGCGCCTTGATCCGAAAACAGGTCGCGTCGCACGACACCGCCTGCGGCCTCGAACGCGTCGAGGCCGACGAACTGCGCGATGCGGTTGTCGAGAAAGCTGTGTTCATCGTGCGTCAGGCGACGGCGCAGCGTGTGCGCGTCGCGGTCCCAAGCCGACGATTCGAACCAGACCGTCTCCTGCTCGGCGACGCCGTAGATGTCGGCGATCTCGCCGACACTGCGGCCCGCGTCGACCAGCACGCGATAGACGTCGCACTGGTCGGCGGGAATGTCCCCGCGCTCGGCCGGCCAGCAATGCGAGGGCGCGACGGCGGCGTTCGCCAGCGGCAGACGCCGAACATCTGCGCCTTCTTCGCGCCGACCTTCATCGGATGCACGACGAAATTTTGCAGCAGCCCGCCGGTGCACAGGATGTTGTCGGCCAGCGCTTCGATGCCGGTCGGCTCCTTGCGACGGACGTTGTACGGTGAAGCGACAATCCGCTTCAATGGAATGTGTTCTTCATGGCCTGCCGGCTGGTGAGTCTCGGGGGGTGCGGGGGAACGCCCGCGTCGTGGGCGAGGGCTGGAATCGAGGTGACGACTGCGTTCATGGCGATGCTCTCCTGTGATGAGGGTTAAGGGCACTGCGGTACTGCCGGCTGGAGCCGTCGTCGCCCGTCATCACGAGGACAAGCCGGAACGCGTGCGCAGATGCCGAGATCCGGACATCGCCGGTGCGGGGCACGGCGTGCCCCGTGCTCACTCCGCGCAACTACGTTGCGCGGCTGGCGGAGCGGCCAGCGCCGGGGTCGAACGCCGACGGCGGCCGAGCCACAGAAGCGGACAGCCCATTTATCCGGCGCGCGGATGCGAGCACCTTGCGTGCCTGGCGGAAGAAATAGTGAGCGTACATACGTACATATTTCGTTGCATGAAACCATTTACCAGTGGCCCCGTCATCATGCAGCGTGTGCAAGGTATTTCTGCGCGCCGCTCGCAGTCGGCTGGTCGCGACATGCGGCCAGCGCTGATGTGATGGAGCCGGTCGCCGCGAATCAGGCAGCCGCCGCGGATAGCGCCTGCAAACGGCTCTTCGCGGTCGCGTAGTAGTTCGCGTCGAGCTCGATGCCGATGTAGCGGCGGCCGAGTTCGCGCGCGGCAACGCAGGTTGATCCGCTGCCCGCGAAGGAATCGAGCACGGTATCGCCCGGTTGTGTGAACGCGGCAATCAATGTGCGCAGCGCAGCGACGGGCTTTTCGGTCGGGTGATGATGATTGCCGCTATACGGGAAAGGCATCACGTCGCCAATCGGCTGTGTCAGCGTCACCGGCCGACCCTTCGCGAGCAGATGGACTCGTGCTGGTATTTCACGAGACCGGCTTTTTTCCAGGCATCGAAAAAGAGATCGACCTTGTTCCAGCCGTAGAAGCTGCGCATACCGAGTCGCGCCTGAGCACGCGGAACATTTCAGCGAACCCGGACGCGAGCCAGTCACTGTTCATGTCATTGGCAATCGAGCGTCCGGAACGGTCTCGATAGCCAACCATGTAAGGAGGATCGGTGAGCGCGAGTTGAACAGATTCTGGGGCAAGTTTAGGCAAGGCGACCAGGCAGTCGCCGTGATATAAAAGGCTCATGATAGCATTCCTAAGTGATGAGGAATGGGTAGCCAGAGCGATGCGGCTGGCGTCTCGCGCCACCCTGAGCCCACGCTCGTTCACTGGCGCCCCACGGCCGGACGGTCCGGCCGTGGGGCGCCAGTGAACGAGCGTGGGCTCAGGGTGGAAAGGTCAGCGTGATGCCGGTGCGATGAGCCGGGTGCGAGCGATCAGATCGCAGGCGCGACGCTGTTTCGTTCGGTCATGAGCGCCAGCGCGACGCACGGGACGCCCTCTCCGAGGGCGATCCGGGGTCGCGCCCTCGTGCGATCGCGAGCAGTCCGCGGTCAACCGGACAGGTCCGTATCACGACGGAATGTGAGGGGCGGGTTGCGTTATGCTTGGAGATGTTGTCGTCACAGACGGAACGGAAGATGTTGATTCGCGAACAGGGCAAATCGATCAAACTGCTGCGTGTCGAACCTGCGGGGGCCGCACAACGCGGGAAAAAACCGGCACACGGGTGTGGTAACCACGGCGCCCCGCGGGCGGCAGGTAGTAACGGGGACGTTCCGCGTGGATGAACCTGTTCCGGCAGCGTTACTCGAATCGCTCACGGCGGATGAGCGCCGGACGCTCTCGCGCTGGCTGTCGGCGTATGTCGCCAGCCAGTAGCAGGACAAGGCGCGTGCCGTTCTGGCACGATCGGCACACCTCAGCTCGACGGACTGGTTGAAGCGCTTGACCTTGCTGCCGGCACGCTGCAGCCGGGCGAAGCCGATCGTCTGTGGCATCAGGTTCATGCGATTACCCGCGCACTCCGGCGAGCGGGTCATGCGCGCCCGAAACGCGAACCGGGCGCGAGCGCACCGTCGCCGGGTCAGCGGGACCACAACGATGGATAATTTCCATTACGTGCGGAGCGCTGTCGCGTGACCGGGATGAACTTGTTGCCGGATTCTTCCGGCGATCGGGCACTTACGCGCAATAATTCAAGGATTCAAGGCGTTGCTCGCGCGTGAAGGTGCGCTGGCTGGCTGGTACGCGTGCGAGGCCGATGCAATCAAGGCCGCGTTATACGAGTGGTGTGCCGGGGAGGAACTCGATCTGCTCGACCGACCAGACAATACTCTTCTCCCCAAAACAGCATGAACGCTGCGCGTGTCTATCTGGCCAGCCCCGACGTGTTTCGCCTCGACGCACTCGGGCATGGCCAGTATCTGAAGGATCTCTGCACGGAGCGCGGACTCGTCGGGCTGTTCCCGATCGATGCTAATGCAGGCGTCCCGGACAGCGCGTATCAGCAGGCTACCGGAATCTACGAAAACAATCTGTCGCTGATCCGCTCGTGCGACGTCGTCATGGCCGGCCTCGATGATTTTCGTGGCGCAGATGAGCCAGACGTGGGCACGGCCTTCGAGGCCGGCTTTGCGACAGCGCTCGGCAAGCCGGTCTTTGCGTACGCGCGCGACATCCGCCCGCTCATCGAGCGTATTCCGAGCCACCCTGCCGGACGCCGGGCAATCTGCGAGCACGGCCACGTGATCGAGGATTTCGGTCTGTCGATGAACCTGATGCTCGCGTGTTCGGTGACGCTGGTGGAAAGCGGCCCCGTCGAATGCCGGTGTCGTGATTCCCGCTCAGGAAGTGTGCCGCCGCAGTCAGCGGCATCAATGCTATGTCTAAGGGCGAAACCTGCAGCTCTTTACCTTCGAGCTCAGATTGGTAGCTCTCTCGAACAAGTTGCTCGTAGACTTCTGCATCGAGCAGGTCCTCTATGTCTGCTTCAATCGGCGGCGGCTCAATGCCTTCACCGACGAAGACCACATTCTATTCACGGATAAATTTTGCTTTTAGCAGTTCGGTTTTCGTCGCTTTGGCGTCTCGCTCGCTGTCGGGAAGGACGAGCACGTTGAGTGACTCCGACGTCAGCAACGCAACCATGTAGGATACTTTTTGCGCACCACCAGCAGGCCTGATGGTAAGGGCGTCGTTCAACGCTGTCCGATCTAATTCCGTCAGATAGGCGCTGACCGCGCTGAGTATCCAGAGGTCGGTCACGCCCTCGACTACGAGATTGTTGGGTCCAACGAAGAGGCTCTTAGCCAAGTCGTAGCCGAGCGCGGCCTGAAGGGGAAAGAGCGTTCGGGCATCACCGCTTGGGTCATTGGTGACGGTGGTGCCGGAGTCCTCCACGATATTTACCGTTCGGACCGACTCTAGTGCCTGCGTCGGCACCATGAATGGTGAGTGCGTGGAGTAGAGAATCTGGTTTATTTCGACCCTTGAACGGTGCCTGCCTGGGCCCGGCAATTTCACGACTATTAGCGTCATGTACTTTGCCCTCCAGGCGCTCCTGTACATCCTGTACATCCTGTACATATTGAGTAAGCGCTAATTTTAAGCACACAGGCCAATTGCCGAGCAGCGCATGAACACGGAGGAGATCGGTGATGTCGGCGTCTGGCGGACGCTGCGGCAGTTCGGTGAGCACATGCGAGAGGTAAGAGTAAG
>LELG01000015.1 GCA_001045575.1 Candidatus Burkholderia pumila | reverse complement strand
AGACGCCCAGCACGCTACAGCGGCTGGATGAGTGGGTCCGACGCCGTGTTCGCTGCGTCTTCTGGAAACAGTGGGGCAACAGCCCCAACCGCTTCCGGGAGCTGACGGTTCGCGGGGTCGATCGGGAACTGGCCGCCCAGACTGCTGGTTCCCCGCACAACGCCTGGCGACTAATCAACAGTCCCGCCCTGCAACGCGCATTCACCAATCGCTATCTCGGCTCCCTTGGCTTTCCATCGTTGCGTCGATAACCGGGCAACCGATCCGAACCGCCGTGTACGGCCCCCTACGCACGGTTGTGTGGGAGGGGCGGGCCGTGAGGCCTGCCCCTATCCCGATGCTGAATGATGCAACTAACGGTTTTCAAAAGTCAGCACATGCGTTCTTTACGCGATCTCCAAAGCGTTGCTCAGTAAAGTTTACAGATGCGCCGCGGTCGTCCCGCTTAGCAGGCCCGCAGAAAGGCCTGCGTGTCTTTGGCACACTTCCTGCGCCACTCAGACTCCCGATCTACTCGACTGCGAGGACATCGCGATGCCGCACATGATCTGGAAAGGCGCGATCAGCTTCGAGCTGGTCCACGTGCCCGTGCAACTGTATACGGCCACGCAGTCGGAGAAGGTCGATTTCAATCTGCTCGACAAGCGGTCGATGGATCCTATCGGCTATAAGAGCAGATCAACAAGAATACGGGCAAGAAAGTGAGGCGCGACAACATCGTGCGCGGCTTCGAATACGAGAAAGGCAAGTACGTCGTGGTGACCGATGAGGAAATCCGCGCGGCCAATCCCGAATTCACGCAGACGGTGGACATTCTCGCCTTCGTCGATGCGCCCGACATCTCCTTCCTCTCGCTCGATACGCCGTACTACCTTGCGCCCGATCGCAAGGGCGAAGCGGGCGTCACGCCGAAGGAACTGGAGATGGCGAAACGCCCGATCGACGATATGAGCGATTCATGGGATCCGTCAAAGTACCATGACACCTTCAAGGATGACATTCTGGCGCTGGTCGATCGCAAGGTTAAGAAAGGCAAGGTTGCCGAAGTGATGAAGGTCGAGGAAGGCGGCGAAGCGAAAACATCGGTGGATATTCTCGACTTGTCCGAATTGCTCAAGCGCAGTCTGAAGGGCGGCGCGGCGGTGAAGAAGGGCGCATCGAAAACGGCGGCGGCTGCTTCTGAGGACGAGGAAGAAGAAACGCCGCCGCGTCCCGCACGCAAGACTGCGGCGCATCGCAAGCGGGCGTAAGCGTCATGGCAGGCAAACTCGAAACCTATCAACGCAAGCGCAGCTTCGACAAGACACCGGAGCCTTCCGGCGTGGCGAAGAAGACCGCGCGTGCGCGCAAGAAGGCCACGCAAAAAGCGCTGTCCTTCGTGATTCAGGAACACGACGCGCGCCGCCTGCACTACGACTTTCGTCTCGAACTGAATGGCACGCTCAAATCGTGGGCGGTGCCGAAAGGACCGAGTCTCGATCCATCGGTCAAGCGGCTGGCGGTGCATGTCGAAGATCATCCGATCGATTACGGCTCGTTCGAAGGCGATATTCCCGAAGGCAATTACGGCGCGGGCAGCATCATCGTGTGGGACCGCGGGACGTGGGTGCCGCAGGCGGGCAGCATCGACGAAGCGGCGCAATCGTACGAGAAAGGCAAGCTTAAGTTCGTGCTCGATGGCGAAAAGCTCCACGGCGGCTGGACGCTCGTCAAGAGCCACATGCGCGGTAGCGGTGACAAGGAGCAATGGCTGCTCATCAAGGAACGCGATGACAAAGCGCGTCCCGAATCCGAATACGACGTGCTCCTGAAGATGCCCGGCAGCGTCATATCCGAATCGCTCGGCGCGCGTGACGAAAGCGGCGAGGTCATCAATCGGAAAGCGCGCAAGGCCGCGCCTTCTGCAAAGAAGACAGCGCGTAAGGCCAAGGCAAATGGCCACGATCATCCGGACATCGTAGCGAATCGGAGTGCGGAATCGCTGCGCATGCTGTCACACGATCCGGCGATCGAAGGCGCAAAGAAAGCGAAGCTGCCCACAACGCTCAAGCCGCAACTGGCCACGCTGGTCGACACCACGCCGCCCGGTGACGACTGGACGTACGAAATCAAGTTCGATGGCTATCGCGTGCTCGCGCGCATCGAAAAGGTCAGGGGCAAGCGCCAGATTCAAATCTTCACGCGCAACGGGGACAACTGGACCGCGAAGTTCAGCAAGCAGGTCAAGGCGCTCGGGCAACTGGAAATCGAAAACGGCTGGATCGATGGCGAAGCCGTCGTTCTTGACTCTCGCGGCCTGCCGGAGTTTCAGGCGCTGCAGAACTCGTTCGATGTCGGCAGACCGCAGGACATCATCGTCTATTTTTTCGATCTGCCGTATCTCAACGGCTACGACTTGTGTAGCGTGCCGCTCGTGCAGCGCCGTGCGTTGCTGAAGGCGCTCATCGAACCGCTCGAAGATCCGATTCTGCGCTACTCCGAAGATTTCGCGTTTCAGGCCGATGACCTGCTCAAAAGCGCGTGCGATATGGCGCTGGAAGGGATCATCGGCAAGGGTATCGACAGTGCTTACATCACGGGACGCAGCAACGCGTGGATCAAGCTCAAGTGCCGGCGTCGGCAGGAGTTCGTGATCGGCGGCTATTCGGAGTCTTCGGGCAGCAGCGCGGCGTTCGGCGCGCTGCTGCTCGGCGTGTATGACGGCAACGGCAAGCTGCAGTACTCGGGGCGCGTGGGCACCGGCTTCGACCAGAATATGCTCGTCGCCGTGAAAAAGGAACTCGACAAGCGCGAAACCAAAACCATGCCGTTCGCAAGCAAGCCGATCGAACGCAGCCGTACGCGCGTGCATTGGGTGAAGCCCGAACTCGTCGCGGAGTGCAATTTCGCGGAATGGACCAAGGAGCGCTTCGTGCGACAAGCATCGTTCGTCAGTCTGCGTGATGATAAGCCGGCGAAGCAGATTGTGAAGGAAGAGCCAGTTGCCGCCCAAAAGACCGCGGCAAAGAAAGCCGCGGCGGATAAAGCCGAAATCGAAGGCGTGAAGATCAGCCATCCGGATCGCGTGATCGACAAATCGACGGGCCACACCAAGCTCGATGTCGTCGAGTACTACGCGTCTGTCGCGCAATGGATGCTGCCGCATCTGAAGGATCGCCCCGTGTCGCTCGTGCGCGCGCCGGAGGATATCGGCGGCGAACTGTTCTTTCAGAAGCACAGCGCGAAGCTCGCCATTCCGCACATCACGCAACATGCGGATATCGATCCCGGCCATCCGCCGCTTCTGACCATCGAATCGGGTCAGGCGCTGGTCGGTACCGCGCAGATGGGCACGATCGAACTGCATATCTGGAACGCGGTGGCGTCGAATATCGAGAAGCCGGATTGCATGGTCTTCGATCTCGATCCGGGCGAAGGCGTCGGCTGGAAAAGCATGATCGAAGCCGCGAAGCTCACGCGCGATCTGCTGGCGGAATTGGGCCTCGCATCGTTTTGCAAGACCAGCGGCAGCAAGGGCCTGCATGTGGTCGTGCCATTCGCAAAGCAGGCAGGCTGGGACGAGATGAAAGACTTTTCGCAGGCCGTCGCGCAGCATATGGTGACAACGCTGCCCAAGTTCTTTTCCGCGAAGATGGGCATGCAGAATCGCAAGGGAAAGATTTTCATCGACTATCTGCGCAACAACCGCGGATCGAGCACGGTCGCGGCGTTTTCATTGCGTGCGCGTCCGGGACTCGGCGCATCGATGCCGGTTCACTGGGACGAACTCGATGAAGTCACGAGCGGCGATCAGTGGAACATCGACAACGTGCATGAACGCATGCAAAGCATGAGCGATGACCCGTGGCCCGGTTACGCGAAGTCGCGCCAACGGCTCACGGCTGCGATGAAGAAGCGGCTGGGCCTGAACGCATCAGCATCGAAGAAAGAGGAGGAAACATGAAGCCATCCACCAACCCGGACGAAGCCTTCGACAAGAACACGCCATTGCCGCACGAAACCGATCAGAACCCCGATTCGCAGGCCGAGCATGAATCGCGCGATGTGGGCGGGCAGAGGCGCATGAGGACGTCGAAAGCGGGCTGGTCGATACCGACCGGCGCGGCGGCGAGTATCAGGAAAACACACAGCGCGACGAACATGTGAATGTCAACAGCGACAAGCGCAAGGGTTCCGGTTCTTAGCGGTGCACTGAACGGCGCAGTGAAATAACCCTCAGCAATTAACGTCGAGCATGACAGCGCATGCACCGGTTGCGTAGAATGGTTCGTCTACGTCTGCGTGTTTTGAATAACGCGTTATTTATACCGGAAGTATGCCGTCGTGAATGTGCATTGCTGGTAAGCTCTTCCGATCTTCCCGCCCATCGCGTCGTTGAACTCGTTCACAGCATCGGCCGTGCTCGGTCCAGACCCGGTCCCAACCCTACGGAACATGCCACACGATCTTCTGTCCCGCCTCAGACAAGAAACTGCCGCGTGTCACACACGGCTTGAGAATACGCTCGACATGATGCGGGACGATCTGCAACGCGACGAATATATCGCGCTGCTCGAACGGTTTTTCGGCTATGTCGCGCCGTGGGAAGAAGCGGTCGCGGTGTGCCTGCCGGCATCGCTCAAAACGTTTTTCGATGAACGCCGCAAGGCGCATCTGCTTTCCGCCGATCTCGACGAGCTCACCGGCGAGCGCCGTCTGCCCGGCACGGTATCGCATGCGGACGTGGCCTACGATCTGCTGCGCCTCGACACGCTCGGCGCCGCTTTCGGTTCGATGTACGTGATGGAAGGCTCCACGCTCGGCGGCCGTTTCATCGCGCCGCACGTCGCGCAATTGCTGAAGCTCGAAGCAGGCAAGGGCAACGCTTATTTCGATGGCTACGGCCCATGCACCGGCAGCATGTGGAACGCGTTCCGCGAAAAGACCAACGCAACGGTGCCCGAATCCCAGTATGACGACGCTGTGCGCGCCGCCATTGCCACGTTCGAGACCATGCAGGCGTGGCTCTGCCCCGAGCTTCAGGATTCGCCCGGAGTCGATGCATGAGCGATTCCCCCGGCGGTTATCACGCAGGCATGCAAGGACCGCCCGATGCGGAGGCGCGCCGGCGCACACTGAGTTCGGGCGTCGTAGGCAGCGATTGCGATGCCGAGCCTATCCACGTTCCCGGCGGCATCCAGCCGCACGGCTATCTCGTCGCACTGAATGACGCTTTGCGCATCGTGCAGGCGAGCGACAATCTCGCGGCACTGACGGGCGAGCGCGTGGAAGCCTTGCTCGATCAGCCGCTCGCTGCGCTGTTCGGCGCGGAAGGCGCGCACTGCGTCGCTGACGTGGCGAAGGGCGTCGAAGTGGACGATTCGCCCTTGTACGTCGGCGCGATCGACTGCGGGCCTGGCGCGAAGAGCGCGCGATTCGACGTGACGATCCATCGGCATGACGGCTCGCTGATCGTCGAGATGGAAGGAGCCGCCGCTACCGGCGATGCCTTCGCCGCGATGTATCCGCTCACGCGGACCTTCGCCCGCGGCTTGCAGGAAGCGGCGACGGTGCAGGCACTCGCCGAATTCGCGGTGCGCGAGGCCCGCGCGATCGCGCACTTCGGCCGCGTCATGCTCTACAGCTTCAACGACGAAGGCCGCAGCCACGTGCTCGCGGAAGACCGCCGCGATGAGAACTGTGCGTCGTTCCTACATCAGTTCTTTCCGGCAACCGATATTCCGCGGCAGGCGCGCGCGCTGTATCTGCGTAACCGCATCCGCCTGGTCGCCGACGTGAACTACAAGCCCGCGCGTCTCGTGCCGCCGCTCAACCCGCTCACCGGCCGTCCGACCGATCTCACGTACGCCACGCTGCGCAGCTTCTCGCCCGTGCATCTGAAGTACATGCGCAACATGAACACGCATGCGTCGATGTCGCTGTCCATCGTCGTGCGCGGCAAGTTGTGGGGCTTCATTTCCTGCCACGATCACGATGCGCGCATCGTGCCGTTCAATACGCGCGTGGCCGTCGAGCATCTCGGGCACATGCTGTCGCTGCAAATTGAGGCAAAGGAAGAGTGCGCGGAAGGCGAATATCTCGCCGCATTGCGCCGCACGATGGGCCGCCTCATCACGGCGATGGGCGAGCACGACAACATCGTCGCGGGCCTGCGCTCGGTGCCGAACGATGTGCTCAGCTTCGCGCGTTCGGCAGGCGCGGCCATCGTGCTGAATGACCAGATCACGTTGATGGGCCCGACGCCCGACGAAGACACGGTGCGCGAACTCACGCACTGGCTCGCGGAGAACACCACCGGCGTCTGGTCCACGGATTCGCTGGCGCGCGAGTGGCCGCCCGCGAAGGCGCACATCGACCGCGCCTGCGGCGTGCTGGCGGTGCCGGTATCGCAAATCTTCCGCAACTACCTGCTATGGTTCCGCCCGGAGCTGATGCAGACGATCAAATGGGCAGGCGAGCCGGTCAAGGTCATAAACGCCGAGGGGGCAACGCGCCGCGCACGAACTTTTCGCCGTGGCTGGAAACCGTGCGTGGGCATTCAGCGCTGTGGCGTCCGGGCGAGATCGAAATTGCCGGTGAATTGCGCGGCGCGTTGCTGAACATCGTGCTGCGCCGTGCCGAAGAGCGCGCGGAACTCGCAACCGAACTGACGCGCGCCAACAAGGAGTTAGAAGCTTTCTCCTATTCGGAGTCGCACGATCTGCGCGCGCCGCTGCGGCATATCGCCGGCTACGGTGACTTGCTGAAGGAAGAGGAAAGCGAGCGCATGTCCGAGAAAAGCCGCCGCTTCCTGACCAATATGCTCGATTCCGCGCGCTTCGCCGGGACGCTGGTCGACGATTTGCTTACGTTCTCGCAGATGGGCCGCGCAGCACTCCGTCCCGCGCCGGTGGCTCTCGGGCAGATCGTGCGCGTGATCGTGCAGGAAGTGGAGTCGGATGTGTCGATGGCGCAGCAAATCGAATGGGGCGTGGGCGATCTTCCGCGCGTCATCGGCGACGCGGTATTCCTGCAACTCGCGCTGCGCAACCTCATTTCGAACGCGGTGAAATATACGCGGACGCGGGAATCAGCGAAAATTGAGATATTCGCAACGCGCACGGAAGACGAGTACATCGTCGGCGTGCGCGACAACGGCGTCGGCTTCGATATTTAAGATATTAAGTACGGTGCCAAGCTTGTTCGGCGTGTTTCAGCGGTTGCATCGCGCGGAAGAGTTCGAAGGCACGGGAATCGGCCTCGCCAATGTGCGGCGCATCATCGAGCGACACGAAGGGCAGACGTGGGCGGAAGGGCATCTGGGACAAGGCGCCGTCTTTTACTTCTCGCTGCCGGTCGTGTTCTGCGATGTGAAAGGAGCGGTCGTGGGCGTGCCGAACGCCCGCTCGCCGTCAGGTGAACCGTCGCCAACAAAATCAAAACCAAACCATGCTTAAACCGATATTACTCGTCGAAGACAACCCGAACGACCTCGAACTGACGCTGGTCGCGCTGGACAAGAGCCAGCTCGCCAACGAGGTGATCGTGGCGCGCGACGGGCAGGAAGCCATCGACTATCTGATTTGCGAAGGCGAGTGGAAGGACCGCGCGCCGGGCAATCTCGCCGTGATCCTGCTCGATCTGAAGCTGCCGAAGGTGGATGGTCTCGAAGTGCTCGGCATCATCCGCGGCAATGCCGCGCTCAAGAGTATTCCCGTCGTCATGCTGACGTCCTCGCGCGAGGAGCAGGACCTGGTGCGAAGCTATGAACTGGGCGTAAACGCATATGTGGTGAAACCGGTGGAATTCGGCGAATTCGTCGAAGCGATCAGCGATCTCGGCGTGTTCTGGGCCGTGCTTAACGAGCCGCCGTCCGGCTCGACGCGCTTTCGCCGTCTGCCGCCGACGCAATGAGCCCGGCACCGATGTCCTCGCTGATAGTGTGTTTGCCGATGAATTCCGCGCGCCTGTGCTCGCTTGACTACGAGGGCACCTGAGACCATGCAGTCGTTGCATCTGCTTCTCGTCGAAGACAACGTACTCGATGCGGAGCTGACGATCGCCCAACTGGAACGCGCCGATTATGCGGTCGATGCGTCGATCGTCTATGACTCTGCCAGTTTCGTCTCCGCACTCGAAAGAAACCGCTTCGACGTGATCCTCGCCGACTTCGTGATGCCCACGTTCTCGGGCATCGAAGCGCTGACCATTGCGAGCGAACGCTCGCCGGATACGCCGTTCATCTTCGTGTCGGGCTTGCTCGGCGAAGAACACGCCGTCGATATGCTCAAGCGCGGCGCGACCGATTACGTGCTCAAGCAGCGCCTGCAACGCTTGCCTGCCGTCGTGCGCCGCGCCATGCGCGAAGCCGCCGAACGCGCGCAGCGCATTGCCGTCGAGCGCGCGCTGCGGGAAACGGAGACGCACTTTCGTCTGCTGGTCGAAGCGCTCAAGGATTACGCGGTCATCACGCTCGATCCAGAAGGGCGCATCCGGACATGGAATGTGGCATCGGAAAGGATATTGGGATTTCCGGCGCAGGACGTGCTCGGACAAAGCGCGAGCATCTTTTATAACCAGGAAGACCGCGAGGCCAGCGTATTCGACAACGAACTCGATGTCGCGCGCCGCGAAGGCAGCGCAAGCGATGACCGCTGGCTGTGGCGCAAGGACGGGCATTCGTTCTTCGCCTCGGGCGTGACCACCGCCATCCGTACCGAGAACAACGAACTCATCGGCTTCTCCAAGATCGTGCGCGACGCGACCGATGCGCATATGGCCGCCGACGCGCTGCGTCTCGCCAAGGATCAGGCCGAATCCGCGAATCGCGCGAAGGACCATTTTCTGGCGGTGCTGTCGCACGAGTTGCGCACGCCTCTGACGCCAATTCTCGCCGCCGTGCGACTGCTGGAGATAAAGCATCCGCTGCCGGTGGAAGCGCATCCGACGCTCGATCTGATTCGCCGCAATGTCGAACTGGAAGCGCGCCTGATCGACGATCTGCTCGATCTCACGAGCATCGCGCGGGGCAAGCTGAGCCTGAACTTTGCGAGCGTCGCCATGGACACGCTGCTCGCCAGCGCGCTCGATATGTCCGAGGCCGATCTGCGTGCCAAGAACCTCAAGCTGGAGACGCATTTCGAAGCGCCGCAATTCGTCGTGCTGGGCGATGCCGCGCGCTTGCAGCAGATTGCGTGGAATCTGATGAAGAACGCGGTGAAGTTCACGCCGGCGGGCGGGCGCATCGAAGTGCGGACGTGGAATCCGGATGCGACGACCATTGCGGTGTCAGTGACGGACAGCGGCATCGGCATCAGCTCAGAGGCGTTGCCGCGCATCTTCTCCGCGTTCGAACAGGCCGACGATTCCATCACGCGTTCCTTTGGCGGTCTGGGCCTCGGACTGGCGATTGCCAGCACGCTCGCGCAGAAGCATGGCGGCACGCTGTCGGCGTACAGCGAAGGCCGCGATACGGGCGCTCGCTTCACGCTGACCTTGCCGCTGGCAAAGGTTCAGCCTGCTCATGAAGCCGTGCCGCTACGCGCGGCGTCGCAGGAAGAACACGCGCGCTCGCTCAGGGTGTTGCTGGTGGAAGACAACGAACAGACGTCATCGGCGATGGCGGAAGTGCTCGAAATGCTCGGCCATCGCGTGGAAGTGGCGACGACGGTGGGCAGCGCGTTAGAACACGCCAAAAACAGCAGCTTCGATCTGCTCGTGAGTGATATCGGTTTGCCGGATGGCAGCGGGCTGGATATCGCGCGCGCGTGGACGGCGCTGCAACCGGACACGCCTGCGGTGGCCATCACCGGTTACGGCATGGACGAGGACATTCGCCGCTGCCGCGAGGCAGGATTCCGCGACCATCTGACGAAACCCGTCAACTTCTCGCGCCTTGAAGCGCTCATCCAGACTTTGGCGGAGAGTGCGCCATAAGGCCTGTCTGACAGGTAAACGGGCCCTGTAAATGATCCGGCACTTTCGAAACATTTTGCGAAAATATCCGGGTCAATGTCGATTGACGTGTCACTCAAGCGTAGCGTATCAGTGGTGCGCCACTTCCGGCGCACCCCGTTCATTTCATTTCAACAACGGAGCCAGACATGTCCACACCCGCCGTCAAATTGGCGATTGCGACGATCTAAGCGACGCGCTGAACATCACGCTTTACCGGCTCGTGCAGGAAGGACTGACCAACGTATCCAAGTTTGCACGCAATGCGCGTGTGGAAATCTACCTGGCGCGCGGGCAAGGCGAGATCGTCGTCACGATGACTGACGATGGGCCCGGCATAAATTTATCGAAGCCGCATAAAGGCCTGGGCCTTGTCGGTATGCGAGAGCGCGTCGAAGCGCTGGGCGGCGAGTTTCATATTGCCAGCCGTTTGGGAGAGGGTTTTCTAATCTGCGCGCGTGTACCTGTTCAACCATTGCCAAGCGATATCAGCGATCCATCCGCCGAACCCGTAAAGTCGGCAAAATGAAGTCCTAAACGGTTAGCGATTTGCGCAAGGTGGACGCCATTATCCGCGCCGAACTTTTGCCGGATCACCGATTGATAATTTGCCACCGTCGCCCAAGCTTCTCCGCGATGCTAGGTAACGTATAGCCTTGCACCAGCAAACGCAGCACTTCGAATTCGCGCGAGGATAGCTGCCGTCCGGGCGGACCATCCTGAATCGTTGCGCGCAATGCAAGCGCCTGCGAAATATCCGGGCTCAAATAGGAAACGCGACGCGCCATCGAACGCACCGCTTCGACCAGCACATCCGGCGCGCTTGCCTTGGTGACATAACCGCGCGCACCCGCATCGAGCGCGCGCCGCACGAAAATAGCTTCTTCACGCACGCTGCTTCGATCACGCGCTCATGATGCGGCGACTTGCTGCATACGGGGTCTGCATTGGCGGAGTCTTGCGTGAACAGATATGCCTGACAGCGGCATCCGCCCAGATCGATGGTCTTCTCATCACAACTGCGACACGGCTCTTTCATCCAGCCGAAACCGCGAAAGCGATTGAAGGCATCGCTTTCGTACCAGATATCCTTGATAGGTGTATCGATGACATTAGAGAATTCGAGTCCCGGCAAGGAACGCGCGGTATGGCAAGGCAAAGCCGCACCATCTGGGGCAATGCCCAGAAAAACCTGTCCCCAGCCATTCATGCAACGCTTGGGCCGTGTTTCATAATAGTCGGGCACGACAAAGAAAACCTTGCACCTGTCGCCGATTTCCTTTCGATAACGCCCAACTGTCGCTTCTGCTTCGACGAATTGTTCACGCGTCGGCATCAATTGCGCGCGGTTCGCATGCGCCCAGCCGTAATACTGCGTATTGGCGAGTTTCGAGATATTTCGAGCCCATCTCCAGCGCCATATCGATGATGCGTTCGATATGCGGCAGGTAGCGATGCAGTACGCAATTGAGCACCATCGGAAAACCATGCGCCTTGATGAGTTTGGCGACGCGGTTCTTGAGATCGAAGGTCTGCGTATGCGAGAGAAAATCGTTAAATTCTTGCGTCGAGTCCTGAAAAAAGCTGGTCTTGAGATCGAAGTCCTGAAAAAAGCTGGATATGATCGAGATCGGCGTTCTTTAGCGCGCCAAGCCGCTTGTCTGTCAGGCCGATGCACGAAGGTAATCAAGTTTGTATAAAAGCCGAGCTTGCGCGCTTCTTCCACGAGTGTTTCGAGGTCATCGCACAAGAGCGGCTCGCCGCCCGAAAAGCCGAGTTGTGCAGCGCCAAGCGCACGCGACTGATGCAATACTATCGATCCATTGCGCCGTGTCGAGTTGGCGCGAATGATCCGCATAATTCGTCGGGTTGTAGCAGAATACGCAATGCAGCGAGCATCGATAAGTCAGTTCCACCAGCAGCCAAAGCGGCGGCGGAATGGTGGCGCCTTCATGTTCCGGCCTGGGTGCGAGTTCGGACAAGTCGGTCATGACGCTACTCTAGCCATCCTCTTTGACGTGCGCCTGAAAATAAATGCGCGCACATCATTGCCCAAGCCGCTCGTGTTAAACGTCTGTTCGAGATCGGTAACCAGAACAAGTATATCGCGCGAGCCGTCGCATCGCAAGAATATTTCGGCGCCGCTTTGATTGAGCTTGAAAATGCCTTCGGGGTAAAGCAGCACATTCACGTTTTGCGCCGGCTCCTATTGGAGAGGCGAAACAGGCGCTTGAGTTGCGGACGCGTGGAATCGTCCGGCGCTTTGACGGCTTCTTGCATGCAATCGAGCATCGTCCAAAGGATATCGAGCTTGAACTGCAGTATGTCCAAAGCGCGTTGCTGTTGCTCACGTGAACGGTCCTTATGAATCTGCGGCGCAAACATTTCCGTCAGCGATGAACACACCGACTCTTGCCACGGCGCCCGGCGTGCGAAATTCACATAAGCATCGACGGCGAAGCGAACGTCCGGCGTAACCAGTCTGAGCGACCAAAGATCGTCGCGCGAGAGACCCGCGGCATCGGCCTAGACGCGCCCATGCTTCGATACCGCCTGGCTGATCTTCATAGCCATCGTGATCGAGAATGCGCAGCACCCAGCGGCGGCGCGTTTCGCGGTCGGGACAATTCGAGATCACCGCTGCATCCTTAAGCGGAATGTTGATCTGGTAATAAAAGCGGTTTGCCACCCAGCCGCGAATCTGTTCCTTAGAGCATCCGCCGCCGTTCATCTTTACGTTGAACGGATGATGAATGTGATATGCCGTGCCTTTCGCGCGCAACTGCGTTTCGAACTCCTCGCGCGTCCATGCGGGCGATGCATCCTGCACCTTTGTAAAGATGGGTTCCGTAGTCGTAGTCGGGTTGATCTCCACTCCTGCTCCATGCAATGTCATCGCTCGAAGCTCATGCCGTCATGCGCGACTTCGATGTCGCGCTCCGTCAGCATGCGTCGTTCAGGTCCGTCCTCGATGAGGATCGGATTGGTGTTGTTGATATGGATCAGCACCTTGCGCCCGTCCGCGCGGTCGATTGATTCGAGCACCTCGATCATGTCGCTCGCGCCGCTTTGCGCGAGATGGCCCATGTCCTTGCTGGTTTTCTTAGCCAGGCCTAAGCGAATTATTTCGTCGTCGGTCCAGACGGTACCATCGACTAAGAGAAGATCGGCTTGATGCATTGCCTGAAGAATGTGTGGTTCGAGTTCGCACAGGCCGGGTGCATAGAACGCGCGCTTGCCATTCGATACGTTAGTGATTCGATTCGTTAGTGAACACGAGGCCGATGTTGTCGCCGGTTTACGGTGCATGACGATGCGGCGAATAAGGGATGCCTTGCTCGACAGCGGCAACGCATCGATGCGCACATGCGGCAATTCGGGCACGCTCAGCGCTTCGCCATCGAGCGCAATACGCCGATGTTCAACGCCGCAGTAATGCGAAAGAATCGATGTGATCGGAAAGCCTGTTGAGAGATCATTCCAAACGGCGTCGGTTGTATAGAGAGGAAGCGGCGTGCCGCGTTCGCGCAACATCGGAAGGCCGGTGACATGACCGATCTGCGCATCCATTGTGATGACGGCGGCGATGCCTGTATCACGCACGTGGACGCGCAGGCTGCAATTCAGGGTTCGCGGCGATCTGCGCCAGAATGTCCGGCGATGCGTTCACGAGCAGCCAGTCCTCGCCGTTTTCGCTTACCGCAATGGATAACTGCGTTCGCGCGCGTGCCTTGATCGTGCCGCAGCGCACGCCATCGCAATTGCGGCAGTTGCAATTCCATTGCGGAAAGCCGCCCCCCCCGCCGACGATCCGAGCACGCGTATCTTCACGACCATATTCCTTCGCAGGAGACTATCGCGGTCGATAAGCTGATGCTTCACCGCACCTAAAAAATGCAGCGCAATGAACGCGATCATGATCCACGCGAGATAGCCGTGAATCGTAAAGAAAACATGCCTGAGTTCCTTGTCATCCCAACCCCATTGCGGCAGCGGCAGGCCCCAGAACTTAGTGCCGAACTTGTTGAACGACAAGCCGAGATATAACCGGTCAGCGGCATCACGAACATACTCACGTATAAAAGAGCCTGCGTGATGCTCACGGCGGCGCGTTGCCACGTCTACATCGGTGGCAGAGGCGGACGGCTATACGTCGACCGTACCCAGATGCGGAGCAACACCAGCATGAAAGCGGTTAAGCCGAGCGACTTGTGAAAGTTGATCAGCGTTGACTTGAATGGCACTCCACGCGGCAGACTCTCCATGTAAAAGCCGATGCACAGCATGGCGATGATGGCGATCGCAATCATCCAGTGCAGCGCGATCATCGGCCTTGCATAGCGTTGGTCTGCTGTCCCGGCGTCGTGTTGTGCCGCATGTGTGTCCGTTGCGCTCATGTCGTGTTCCTTGCGGTAAAAAGTGCGCATAAGCGGATAAGCATCAAGTCCGTCGAATGCAAGCTCCATTCTTGTCACCAATCCATGTTTTGACGATCAGCAATTTCCCCCGCCCATCCACGGTAAGATCGCCGGCGTAGCGTGCAGGCAACGCAGTAGCAGCGAGCATGTCGAAGGGCGCGAGCGTTTCCCTGGAAAGCGTGCGCGTGAAGAGCCGCCAGAACACACATCGAAACTGTGGCCGCCTTCGATGAACGTCGGCGGCATTTTCGTCGGCTCTTGCATGAGATGAGTAATACCGTGCCGCGCCGCATGCGGTCTGCAAGGCGCGCGCCTGCCATGTTGATGCCGGTTTAATCGCCTGCATCGCCATGCACTGTGAGTGTGCCTTCGCTCATTCATGTTTGTGCCTAAGCGGTCGAGCCAGGGACATTGCCTTCAATGGTTAGCGAAGGCGTCAGCGTGTTCGTTTGCTTGATGTGGAACAAGTCGCCGAGGCTTGGGCCGTTCAAGGAAAGCCCACTTAATTCATCCGACGATAAAGCCGCTAAAGCGAGGTGCATTTTTTACGCTAAGCGTTGTCGTTTTCATGCGCGACTCCCGGCAAGTGAAGCGGCAAGCTCATGCAATTTGAAATGGTATGGTCCGAGCTTGCCGCCATAATTCCCCGCCGAAATACGCAATACGCCGCCCGCGCGTCCTATTGATGTCGCCGCTTCGATGCCTGCCGTCATTGCCGCGCCGACCTCGGCATCCGTCAGACCGTCTATGACGATTTCGAGCACACACGCTACTTCGCTCGTCAGCTCGCTTTTTTCGACAAGCCCAGCAAGGTGGGGCAAAACGCATCGTTGGTCGATGCCGTCACGCCCGCGTACTTCGAACCGATCTTCGATCCCGAACGCATTACGCCACCCGGAAATGGCGTGATGATGTTCGGCAGCTTGTGCATGGCGGCGACCGCAGATTCAGCCGCGTGCAAGGCGCTGTCCATGTCGCGCGCCAGGAACAATAAATTGCCGCCGCCCACCGCCTTGACCGTCGCCGTGGTCTCTTCACACACGAACTCACCGTCCATCACGGGTACGCGCCAGTAACGCGTGCCATCGAGCGCTTTGGAAATCTGCCAGCCATCGCCGAAGAAGTGCAGGCCTGCGCCGAGCGGTGCTTCATCGGACAGTGGCGCTTTCTCGTCGATGGATCGATACCGCCATACACCGCCGTCGTCGGGCACGTGAGCACGCATTGACCGACGCGCTGCGCAATCTGCTTCGCCAGTTCTTTGGACGACACCGCGAACATGAGCACCGACACGCCGGGCCGTCCATCGGGCGTTTCATCCTCAGGCACGTCGCCTTCGACACCCGCTTCACATCCGCAATCGATGACCGAAGTCGCAAAACTTGTCAGTGAATGGGCTGCATGCCGCGCCCATGTCGGCGTATGCGCGGTGATGATAAGACGCGTTGCCTTCATCGGAAAGGCTTCGGCAAAAGTGTCGTCGATTAGCGTGTCGTTGATGCGCATCGGCGTCACCTCAGACAGGCGACGGGCAAAAGCCTGCCGCCATTGCAGAACGAGCACACTTCATCGTCGCCAATGGCTACGTTCTCGAAGCGATTCGCAAGGTTCATTCCCGTAAATTCACGCACACGCTTTTCGATGCCGCGATCATAATCGGGCATGGTTTGCATCGGCGTGCAGCTTGTCGAGTTGCTCGTCGCGGAACGACTTGTCCATCAGCAGGCGAATCAAATGCGGATAACTTGTGAACGGCGCGCCGTTCGGATGATCCGTCGTCATCGACACGCGCCACGGGTCATCGACGAGCAAGAAGATTTCCAGTCCGATGATCCATTGCAGCGCATTCACGTAGCTCTCTTCGCTATAGCGAAATGGCACGATGCCGCAGCCCGCATCGTATTCGATATCGCCAAGCGTCCACTTGCGCGGGCGCGCAAGTGGCGCGTTCTTAAATTGTATCATCGTGTCGCCGGACGCGGTAACGGTCTGGCCGAACATGATCTTCCCGACATCGATCGTCACGTTGGGACGTACGTTCACCGCTTCGGCAATGGCACGTATGCGCTGGAAATCTTCCTGACCGGCGAGCATTTGCAAGAAGAGTTTGTCGTTGCCCATCATCACGTAAGCGCCGTGATCGATGATCGGCGTGTTGCCTATTTCCAGATGCGCGTGACGTGCGTTCGATGCGATCATCGCCGGTTCGAACGCAGCCGTGTAGCCCATTTCCGTATAACGGTAGCCCGCCGCGAGCGTGCCGGGCGTGCACGTGCCGCACGACGGCAAACGCATATAGCATCCTTCTTCCGGACGATCTGGCACGGCAAACGGATCGTTGCGATGATCCTCAGGCAGCAACAGCCGCGATAGATTCGTCTTGCCACCTCCGATGCGAATGCAGATCGATGCCGCCTGCTATGACGATCATGCTGCTTGCATCGAAATCACGTTCGGTAACGATGCGTTCGTTGCGCACCTCGTCATAAGAAACGATGCGGCCATCGCGCATATGGGTATCGCGCTTCTCGCCGTCAATGCCATTCGCCGGATCATAGAGCGTGCCGCCTCGCAAACGCGCGACGCTCAATGACGTGCTCCGTCGTTTAGCCAGCTCCCTGGCGATGTCTGCAACGCTCGGCAGATTCGAAGTTCGCGCGGCGCTTAACGGCGCGACGACAGAAGCATCGACTCGAAAGAGATGTAAGTCATGGTCAATGCCCGGCGTTGAGACGGGAACGAATACTGTAGGCCCTTTGCGTCTTGAAACGAACCTGGTCGCGGCATGACCGAGCACGATCAACGGCACGTCTTCATCCAGCGAATCGGGAAACGCTTCGGGCGCAAAGCTCGAAATCCAGAGCAGCGCATCGATTTGCCTGGCGCGCAGCAATCTCTCTGTGCGATAGCGATGCGCATCATGATCGAGCGGTGAATCATAAGCCAAGCGCGTGCGCAACGGAAAACCCGAAAGCCACGTTACCGCCTGATTGACGCTAAGCGCACCTGCGCGCACCGTGCGATTCAATCCTTTAACGATTCGGTGCAGCTCTTCGACACCAAGCGCGGGCAACGTCGCAGGCTCATAAATGAATCAGTGTATTGAGCTTTGTCAATACGTTCCGTTAGCGCGGCAAGTTCCTTAGACCAATTCACGCGCCCTGTTTCGACGATATCGGACCAAAGTGCAAGCGTATCAAGCGGATTTTCTTTAGCGAAACTAACGGAAACGATCTCCGCATCACTTCGCTTGGCACGCTCAAAAAAACGCGGATAACGAAGCGCTGGCTCGCAAGCGAATACGACGATCAGATCCGCACGAGAACGCACTTCGGACAAGGTCGTAAAGAATATGCCGCGATCCTGCATGGCAAGAAGGCCTGCCGTGAGCGCATCCGCCGTGCATGTTATCGAGGATCGCGCCGTAGCTCGCGGCCAACTCATACAGTGCCCGTGCACCGGCTACGTCGGTCGCGAGTCCTCCGAACAAAGGGCGGTCGGCGGCGAACCGTCCGCGAACGCGAGCGTGATGTCGTCGCATAGCAAAGGGCAGAACGGACAGGTCCAGTGGCTTCTGCGCGGTCGTCACTGGGTCCGATGCGTTCGATGAAGTTGGAGACGCTTGCATGGTCGTGCGTTTCAGTAAGATCCATGCCGATCTGTAACCGTATGGCCGTGTAACGCGCGGGACGTAACGCAGGAACAAAACTGCTCCGTGATGCAACACAGTGTCACCGGTGCAACGTCCTATACAACAGCGGCTTTCCGAATATTTACGACGATATAGCGCCTGGCACGCTTATTGAATTCAATGTCCGGTCATGTATGGACAATGCCACCAGCCACGCGTTCGCACCGCTGGCGGCAGCGGCCTGCAAGTCGGCATCGTGACGAATGCCGCCTGCGCCGATGAGTTCGCTTTAGCCGCACAAGGCTTTGAGTCGATGGAAGGTGTCGAGGTCAGGACCCTCAAACACGCCCACGCGATCCAGCGTCATGACGATCACGCGACGCGGCCACCACGACGCATCGCCCGGGAACATGCCGAGTGAATGACCGGCGTGGTGATCGAGCGAGAAAATTGGATCGTGCGTGGCCGGATGAGATGGATTGAGGATCGCTCAAGGTTTCAGTGCCAAAGACCGGCACGATTGTCGCGCGATGGTTTGATCGAGTGGTGCCGTGGATGCGCTCGAACAGCGTCTTCATCGAAGCATGATCACTGCAGCCTGTATCGAGCCAGATACAGGTGTCGGAACCGAGCACATCGCAGCGCGTGGCAAGCGTATCGATATGCGCGCCGCGCCGAAGGATCGCACCGAGATCGGCAATAAGTTAAAGTTAAGTGACAAGATGCTAGTCCGCCTGCATTCCTTCCGCTACTCGGCCGAATGGCTATTTCGGATCGGTCCTAGACTTTCATCTTAGTGGCGCCCGGCGCATGCCACGCAGTCAAATCCTCTTCGGGCTTATCCACCTCACAGCCCCAATCCAATGCCTGATCCTGATCGAACCGCTTCCCCAACTGCCACGCAATCTCGGCCCGCGCAAGCTGCACACCGAGATAAAACGCATGGCCGCCATCATTTTCGATCTTCAATTGCGGATACAAGGCAAGCGGATCGATTTCGACGTGGTGACCATCGCGGTTATAAACATGAATCCCTTCGGCTGATACCTGAATTCAAAAATTAGGATAACGTACAGAATAAGCGAATGAATCGATTTCTTTTGCATCGTATGGGAACGGGCGCTTTGAATGTAAAGCGGATAAATCGGCCGAAATTCCTTTAGGCAGGGTCTTCGTTTCGCGCGCAGCATGCATTAAGCGCCGCGCGACATCGGCTTCATGCACGGCGCGGCGGGCGTGCAGGCTGACCGATGTTGTCAGCACCGCGGCAATGCGCAGTTCCGCCGCCATGCCGAACAACACTGCATTAATGCCGGTGGTATCCGCTTCCGTCAATTCCGTGACATTGCCAATGCCCATCATGATGGCCACTTGCGGATGACGCTCGCGCAAGGAAACATATCGCGCGATGGATGCAGCGAGACCAAACGGTATCGGATCGAGAATCGGATCGGCTAAGAAAGGACGTCCGCGTTGCTGCAGGGCCTCGATTGCCACATCGAGCGATGCAACATTCGCAGGTTCACGCGGCACGCGTATGGGTGTCGATTCAATCTCATCCGCGACCCATAGCGTATCCGCATTGAGACTCATGATGTAATCCGCGCCCGCGAGTCTGCCGCGCAGGAGTTCATCGGTCTGCATCGAATCGACGCTCACGCGATAGCCTTGCTCTTTAAGCATAACCACGGCGTCTTCGAGATGCGGAAACGGCGTCGAAGGACGACAGCCGACATCGATCACATCCGCGCCCTGCCGCTTGTATTCGCTCGCCCGTGCGGCGATGCCGTCGAGATCGAGACGCGGCCCATCGACTATTTCAGCGAAGATTTCAGTCTCGTAGCGCGACAGATCCACATGCTTCGCTTCGCGCCAAAAAAACTGCGGCAGATCCTTCACTTCCTCGGGACCGCGCTCGACCTTCACGCCGTAATGTGCCGTGAGCGCTTCGAGATCGCCACGGCAGCGGCCGGGCACGATCATGCGGCTCGTGCCTTCGGTCAGGGGATGTGCGACGCGTCGGCGGATCATGTCAGCCGTCATCAGGCCAGCGACTTGCAAACCGATCTCGCGCACTTCCCACGTGAACGGCTTTTGCTGCGCGATAGGCGCAATGCTTTTGAGCACTTGCTGAAGACTGAATTGCGCGAGCCGTCCGGTCAGGAAGACGATGTGTTCCATGCGAGCTTCAGTTCCGCGAGCCGTTGATCGAGCGCGGCCGTCAGCTCATCTAGCGAGCAGGTCATGGTGGTGTGCGCAAAGCGCGCCAGCCGCTCGACATTCTCGAACTCGATTGCACGCGGCCTCACTTCGACCCATTCTCCTTAGGGGCTTGCGTGATGACGACCGGCGCCGTATCGCATGCAAACAAAGACGATGCCGGATACGCATTGCTTGCCGGCTTGTGCATAGAGGTTGATGGGCAAGGTATCGGAGATGCCGAAAGCGCATTTGGCGACCGTATTGCTCGTTGCAGACGCAATCACGACCGTATGATATTCCCCGCTATACAGCATGCCGATGGGCACGCTGCTCGGGGTGTTGCCGCGTATCACCTTGAAGTGTTCGCGCAGCTTGGGCACGGACCAGCCATAAAGCGGCAGCACTCACTTCTTCGCCCGCAGCAGAAAGGAATAAATCGACGCCGGGCAAACGCCGCGCAAGTGACGAGATCGACTCTTCGAGCATATGGCCCGAGCCTGTCACGCATCAGGCAAAGCGCGCATCGGGTTTGAACTGGTCGAGCGATCGGGCAGGTGTCGGTTGCGTCATGCGTCTGACGTAGCTGCGGAATCGTGCGACTAAAGCGTATTGCGGCTGATGCCCAGCACCTTGGCGACATTGCTCACATTCCAGCGATGCTCATCGAGTAACTGCAAAACGGTCTCGCGTTCCTTGATCTGAATGGCGTTGAGCGTGGATGTGTCGGCATCGTCGGCGAGATGTGGTGCGGGTGCAGCGGCAGGCACGCGTGAAGGAACCGGAAGCCGGCGCACCGTTGACGATTTCCGGCGGCAGATGCGCGTATTTGATCTCTTGGCCATCGCATAAGGCAATTGCCATTTGCAGCACATGACGCAATTGCCGGATATTCCCAGGCCATGCATAGCTCAGCAAAGCTTGTTTAGCCTCTGCGCCAGCGCAAGCGCTTCATCCGTTTCGTTTTCCAGAATATGGCCGATGAGCGCAAGCATATCCGCGCGCTTACGCAAAGGCGGCAAATTGATTTCGATGCCATTCAAACGATAGTACAAGTCCTCACGGAACATGCCCGTCTGCACGAGTTTGAGCAGATTGCGGTGACTCGCGCTGATCAGTTGGAAATCGACCTTGACGGTCGTTTCCGCACCAAGCCGGTGTCACTTCATGTTCTTCCAACACGCGCAAAAGGTGCGCTTGCAAAGCGAGCGGCATATCGCCGATTTCGTCGAGAAACAGTATTTTGCCATTGGCCTGTACGATCTTTCCGCGCCGTCCTTCACGCTGCGCGCCCGTGAATGCGCCTGCGCGATAACGGAATAATTCATTCTCGATCAGATTCTCCGGCTGAAACGAGCCGCGAATGCTGCTCGCGATCATGTCTTCGAGCGTCGCATTGAAGGCTTCTTCGATGCGCTTGCCGCATAATTCAGAAAGCGAATGCAGATCGAGCTGGAACATAGCGCTGCGGCTCGTGGCGAGCACGACGCCATCGTCGCGGCGAGCTTGCCCGCGTGCAGCGTGCCGACGAATTCGGGCCGGCTATGAAAGTGGATCATGTTCGCGTGCCGGTAGCGCGAATCGATCAGGCCGTTTTCTATCATCTGGCGCGACATGCCCACGAGCACCAGCGAATGCTGCTGCAAGAGCTTCGAGCGGCTCGTCACATCCAGCACGCCGACGACTTCGCCGTGTTCGTCAAAGATGGGCGCGGCGGAGTAGGTGAGCGACGTATAGCGCGGATAGAAATGTTCGTGCTGACATACTGCGATGCAGTCGCGTTCGATCAGGCACATGCCCATGCCATTCGTACCCGCTTTGCGTTCGCTCCATAGCGCACCAACGCGCAGGCCGTCGGCGGCAACGGCTTCGCCGAATGGCACCGACGACACTTGATGCACGATCACGCCATCGGAATCAACGAGCACGACAGGGAGTTCGGGATTCACGATCTGCTGATAAAGCGTCGTCATTTCCAGCTTCGAACACGCGATGAGATCGCTCGCCGCTTCGCGGCGTTCGGTGAGTTCGCGTTGCGTAAGCACGGGCAGCATCACGAAGCGCGCGGGATCGAGCTGAAACTCGATGAGGCAACGCATTCATGATTGTGCGACGGAATCGCTGGCGCAACGGGCGGCCAGCGGATTATTGACGATGTTCAGCACTTCCCGGACATGCGTGTCTACGTCTACAAGCGACGACATGGGGCGTATCTCCGATGCATCGATAAGCGCGCCGATTTGCGCACGCCGCACGATGCTGAATCAGTTGTGTGTTCCGCTTGAATGCCTGCGGCTCTCAGTCTTGGCTCTCGGTGATTCTCAAAAATTTTACATCCGATGGCGCGTCGGTTCAATAAGAGTTAGTCGCATAGAGGAAGGAAGCGAATTGCGCGCGATTTTTGCTTTTGTTTAGCGGATAAATTTTCAAGCGACTGACTGCCCTTAAGGGTAATCTTCAGTCGATTGCGCTAAAGGAGTGCATATGGGTTGATTCGATCCGATCCGCGAAGCCATCTATGAATCACCGCAAACGGCGGCGATGGATATCGTTTATATCGAAGGATTGGCCGGAAATACGGTAATCGGCATTGATAGAAGCGAATTACACGAGCCACAGCCGGT
Organism: Candidatus Burkholderia pumila; assembly: GCA_001045575.1. GTDB lineage: Bacteria > Pseudomonadota > Gammaproteobacteria > Burkholderiales > Burkholderiaceae > Caballeronia > Caballeronia pumila. The sequence continues at coordinate 1,830 of LELG01000015.1, read as the reverse complement.
ATGCATGAATTTAGCCATTGGCGTGCCGAGTCTTAAGGCCTGCACGACCGATCGAATCGAGGATACGGTGAATTACGCTGCAGTGCGGGAAGCGATTCTGGCGCTGCTAGAATCGCATCGCGTGCAGTTATTGGAAGCGCTTGCGGAGCGTATCGCGCAGCTGGTGATCGCGGACTTCGGCGCGTACTGGGTCAGGATTCCGGATGTCGATGCGGTGGGCGTGGTTATCGAACGGCGACATTCCGCCAGCCGCGCTCAATCGCCGGTGAGTCTCGCCTGGATTGGACGAGGCTATGTGCGGAATGAGTTTATTTGGCGGCGGAAGCCTGCTTGCCGATTCCGCAAGCCTTGGACGCATCTCTTTGCAGTTCGCGGAATTTCCTGGTTTGCGCTTTGGCGCGATCCACACGGAATTCCGCGCCGCCTTCACCGCCTAGCGTCGCATATTTAGAAAACGTCGATTGCTCGACGAAGTCATCGTAAGAGAGCGTCTGCGCGATCTTGTCGATGGCGCAAGAGCACTTATAGACGTTGACGAAATCATGCCCGTTGTCGTCCATGCAACTGAGCACATACTCGACGCGTCCTTCCGTCGAATAGTTGTGGCCTTGAGCGGGCGCGCCGAAGGAAAGCGGCGAAACGAGCGAGATGCACGCGAGCACCGTCAATACGCAGCAACGTGGGGTCATTGCAATAGACCTCAAATTATCGCGTCGTTCGATCGGCCGACGTGCACAAGCGAGCCATCCACGCCGGCCGGCATGCATTACTTCGGTGAGAACGGATGCGACATGGAACCCTTCTTCGCCACGACGTCCTTGGCCGTCGGCGTACCTTCGATGGCGCGCTGAATCGATTTTCTTTGGTAGCCTGATAATTATAGTCGTGAATCTTCTGGTCATCGTCCGCTTCCCAGTGGATGAACACGCCAACGCAGATGAACACGTCATCGGCTTCATCGGCGGGGATGATGCCCGACTCCACGCTGTCGGCAACGACCATGGCGACGGTGCGCTGCGCCGGGCCGAACATCTGCACCTTGCTTGGCGCCCTTGATCGTCACCTTGTTGAAGAGAATCGTATTGAGCTTGGTCGCCAGATTCGGCGCGACGACCGCGAGCCGCGATGTGAAGTCATCCTTGTTATTGGTGAGCGCGTTGCAGAACGCACTCTCGGCGGCGGAACCTCGCGGTCCGATGACCAAGTCGATGTGCGCGACCTCGTTGCCATCGCCGACGAGCAACTCACCTACCAGGACGCGGTTGATCTTGGCCATGCTATTCCTCCAATGATGTGGTTCTAAGGGACGATCGCTCGTGACATGCGTTGACCTGACGTGGGACCGCTGAAGCCCGTACTACCTAAAAGGTTCTGTGTCAATTTTTGTTCAGCTTCGGCGTGATTCGTGCAGCGTCAGGGCAACGAACATTGCCGCGACAGAAAGATCCGCGCTCGTCCCCGGATTGATGCCGCGCGCCTTAAGTTGCGCGTTCCATTCCTTTAGCGACGGTGCATCGCGGGAATGGAAATATTTAAGCGCTTCATGCGTGACACTTTGCGCTATTACCACGCCGTGCTTGCGCACTATATGCGAATCGGGCCAGGTCTTCAGGAACGTGAGATAAGCGTCGAGCATCGCGCTTTCATTTGATGATTCGATGCGTCGCGCCATATCGAATACATCCGTAAAACCGTTCTCATACTCTGTCGGGCGCGCTCGCCGCGATGATCGCGCTGTTCTCGGTGCTGAGCACGCACTTCCTGACCTACGACACGTTCAGCACGATCGCCAATCAGATTCCCGATCTCGTGGTGATGTCGGTGGGCATG
>LELG01000149.1 GCA_001045575.1 Candidatus Burkholderia pumila | reverse complement strand
CCGTGGCGCTGCGCCACGCTCCGAGATCCCACTCCCCCGACTCCTACTCCTCTACAACTGCCAGCTTGAACTGCTCTGTGTACTTCGCCATGAAAAACACCCCAAAGGTTGGATCAATCTCCAACCTTTAGGGGTGCAGTTCATCTCAACAGCGGGCTTCTCACACCTTTACGGAATCAACAACGCGCGTTACGCATATTCTTGCAGCGCAGTCCGCATCTTCTTCATCGCACTCGCTTCGATCTGCCGAATACGCTCAGCCGACACGCCGAACTCATCGGCCAGTTCGTGCAGCGTCTTGCCGCCCGAACCATCGTCCTGCACGTCCAGCCAGCGCGCTTCGACGATACGCCGGCTGCGCGGATCTAGCGACTCCAGCGCGGACGCCAGACCATCGCTCTGAAGCTTGTCGAACTGACGCGCCGCGATGACGTTGGTCGGCTCGTCGTGCGAGTCCGCGAGATAGGCGATAGGCGCGAACGCTTCCTCGCCGTCCTCGACCTGACCTTCCAGTGCGATATCGCCGCCCGACAGACGCGTTTCCATCTCCGCGACTTCCTCGCGCTTGACGTTCAGCTCGTTCGCCAGGCCTTCGATTTCATCCGGCGTGAACGCCGAGTTGCTCGTCTTGTGGCTGCGCAGGTTGAAGAACAGCTTGCGCTGCGCCTTGGTCGTCGCAACCTTCACCACGCGCCAGTTGCGCAGGATGTATTCGTGAATCTCCGCCTTGATCCAGTGCATGGCGTACGATACGAGACGTACGTTCTCCTCCGGGTCAAAGCGCTTGACGGCCTTCATCAAGCCGATATTGCCTTCCTGGATCAGGTCCGCGTGCGGTAGGCCATAGCCCAGATAATTCCGGGCTATGGACACGACCAGCCGCAGGTGCGCCAGTACCAACTGGCGCGCCGCGTCCAGATTGCCGTTCTGGCTGAATTCGGTGGCGTACTGACGTTCCTCCGCCTGCGACAGCATCGCAATACGGTTCACTGTTTGTATGTAGGAGTCAACATTGCCGATCTGGCCGGTCAGTATCGACGACTGTGCGTACGTCAGCGCGCCTGCCGAAGTTGCCTTGGCAGGCGCCGAGCTCAATACATTCGGAAGGGTCATCGCATTGGTCACGCTCATAAGCTCCTTATCAACAATTCGCCCGCCGCTTAACCCTGACGACAGACTAGTCACAATATTAGCACTCCCGTCCAGCAAGTTCTAAATGTTAGAGGCAAGGGGAGTCTGAGGGTTCCAACAAAGCTATTGGCCTTGTGAGATTCATAGAGGTGACCATGCAAATTGATGGAGTCAAATTTACCGATTAACCGGCCACAATTGAATCATTTACCCCGTTTAGACGTTTGAAAGATGAAATATTCAACTAAAACTGAGAATTGCGCGAATTCATGCAAATTTGTGAAAATCGCGCTACAATTCCCTAAATCGCTTACTCAAGTCAAGCGAAAATAGTCCAATCCACATCTGGGATGTTCATGCAGAAAAATAAAGGTCTTTGGCGTAACAAAGTTGCCCAGGCTTCGATTTCCCTGACACTCGGATTCACTCCGGTCGCGGCCCACGCGAACCGCTGGGGCATACAGATTGCGAGCGGCGTCGCCAATCACGACGTCAAGAAGGCCGATCTCGGCGTCGTGTGGGATCCAAATCTGACCTGGTGGGAAATAGGCGGCTGCCACTTTACGCTGCTCGGCGAGGGCCACGTTTCCTATTGGCACACGACGGAGAGCAACGCCGTCAACTCGAACATCTGGGAGTTCGGCTTGACGCCGGTGCTGCGCTTGGTGAAGCGTTCGGGCTACTTCCGGCCGTTCATCGAGGCGGGCGTGGGCGTGCGAGTGCTCTCGCACGCGCGCATCACACAGGACTACACCTTGTCGACAGACTTCCAGTTCGCAGATATGGTCAGCGTCGGCATGATCTTCGGCCAGAAACAGAACTATCAGGCCGGATTCCGCTTCCAACACTTCTCAAACGCCAGTATCAAAGAGCCGAATCCTGGTATAAATTTCGAGCAGGTTTATCTGCAATACAATTTCTGACGCGGTGCCGGCGCATCGGTTCCGCGACTTGAGGGAGTCGATCGATGTCGGCAAAAACCATTGAGGCGATTCGCGGGCTCGAACGAGACCGATTCCGTGCGATGGTCGAAAGGCGACGGCCCCGTGCTCGATGCGCTGCTGGCCGAAACGTCAGTTATGTACACACGAACGGCAAGCGCGAGACCAAAAGCGTCAGTTTATCGATGTCATTACCGCAGGCCGGCGTCGTTATCGGCAGATCGAGATTCAGTCGCAGGACGTGATTCCTGCCGGAAAGGACACGTGCCTCGTATCGGGGCACGCCCTCATCGAGATGGAGTCGAAGAACGGCGCGCTGCTGTTTCCATCGCTTATACCGCCGTGCATGTGCAGGCTGAAGCAGGCTATTGGCAACTGATCGCGCTTCAGGCGACGCGCGTGGCGCTCGAATGAACGCCACGTTCGCGCTTCGTGTTATGCCTCGACTTCCTCGTCCTGTGCCATACCCTGCACGAATCCCTTCGACTGGTTCATTGCGCTGACCACCGCATCCGCGACCGCGTGTGCCGGATTCGCGTGCACCGCGACGCCGAAACGCGTGGCTTCATCGCCGACGCGGCAGCCGATGAACGCCGCTGTCTCGCCATTCGATGTCGTCACGGTCTCGAACGACACGACGCTCGCCGCTCGATTCAACGCCGCCGCGACTGAGTGCGCATAGCCTTCGCCACTCGAAGCGCTGGAAGCAAGCGCAACCGAAATACGTTTCCCAGCCACCGATAACGTCGATGTATCGACACGCGAGACGAAGCCATCCGCATCGAAATATTCGCGTTTGAAGAGCGCGCAAATGGCGTCGCCATTGATTTCCTCGCCCGATGCATCTGCGAGTTTCTGCACGGCATGGCTGAATTCGATTTGCACGCGGCGCGGCGGCGTGAAGCCCAATCCGCGTTCGAGCAGATACGTCGCGCTGCCCTTGCCGGACTGGCTGTTGACGCGGATCATGGCGTCGTAGCTGCGGCCGAGGTTTGCCGGATCGATCGGCAGGTATGGCACGTCCCATACCGTGCCCGGCACGCGCTGCGCGAAGCCCTTGCGGATCGCGTCCTGTCCTGATGCGATCCGGAGAACGCCGTGAAGACGAGATCGCCCGCCTACGGATGGCGCGGATGCACCGGAATCTGGTTGCATCGCTCGACGATGCGGCACACTGCGTCGATATCCGAAAAGTCGGGACCGGGATCGATGCCTTGCGTATAGAGATTCATCGCTAGCGTGACGAGATCGACATTGCTGGTGCGCTCGCCATTGCCGAACAACATCCTTCGATCCGATCCGCACCCGCGAGCAACGCCATTTCCACCGTGCCGCGATCGTTATGTGGATGCACCGACAACACGATGCTGTCCGATATCTCATGTTGCGGTCCATCCACTCGATCTGGTCCGCGAAGACGTTGGGCATTGCGGCTTCGACAGTGGCCGGGAGATTGACGATCATCTTGTGATCGCGCGTCGGACGCCAGGTTTAAGCGACGGCGTCGCAGATTTTGCGGGTGAACGTCAACTCGGTCATACTGAACGTTTCGGGCGAATACTGGTAGGTCCAGTGCGTATCGGGCCGCGCGGCCGCGCATTCCTTGATCATGCGCGTGCCTTCCACGGCCAGCGCCTTCACTTCTTCCTTCGACTGATTGAACAGGAATCTTGCGGAACGACGGCGCGATCGCATTGTAGAGATGGACAATGACCTTGCTCGCGCCTTCGACCGCCTCGAACGTGCGCTCGATCACGTGGTACGATTGTACGAGCACTTCGATGGTTACATCATCCGGAATACGCTTCTCGTCGATAGCTTGCGCACGAAATCAAAATCCGTCTGCGATGCCGACGGGAATCCCACCTCGATTTCCTTGAACCCGATTTTCACCAGCATCTCGAAGAATTCGAGTTTCGCGTCGATGCCCATGGGTTCGGTCAGCGACTGGTTGCCGTCGCTCAGATCGGTGCTCATCTAGATGGGCGCTTTCTCGATCGTGCGGTTCGGCATCGTGATCGTTGATCTCTCTTCGGACGGTTTGCGTAGCGTCTGCGAGAGCTTGCGCGATCGGCAGATGGCCGGACGCGTTGCGATGCACTTTCGCTAATGCCGAACGCGCGTTCACATTGCGACCCGAGGACGGGTTGCGCTTGAGACCAACGTGAACGTGCGCGAAGCAGCGTGCATTTGATCCTTGCGTTTTCGAATCGCGGGGTGCGCGAACGAAAAGCTGACGACTACAAGTGATAAGGAAGTACCGCAGGAGACTGCTGGCAGGACCGCGCATGCCTAGAAAACCCGGCGACGCGCGGCGCTGCGACTGGCGACTACCCTACGTAATTAACCATAAAGGCCGCGCTAGGCGGCCCGAAATAATTCGGAGGGGGAGAATTGGGTGAAGCTAACTCATGCGCGTAACTTTAAACTAGCGCTTAGAAAGTGTGTCAAATCGCAGGTTTGCGCACGACTTCCGCAATGACGTCTACCTGACGCGCAACGGCGGGCGGCACGGGCACGTCGCCACGCATCACGCTTTCGATCCAGCGGGCGGTGGTGACGGCATCGAGCAATTGCGGCAGTTCGACGTGCGGCGCGTGCGGTTGCGAATGCTCCGGCGAGATGAGCGTTTCGGCATGGCCGTCGTGGAACCAGTCGACCTGCACCTGACGACGCGTATCCGTGACTGCTTCGCCTTCCGTGCCGCGTGCGAGCAGCGCGCCCCCGATAGCCGCATCCGGATGCTCGGTGAACAGGCCCGTCAGACTTTCGCGGTACTCCGGATGCGTGTAGTTAACGAGCCGCAAACCCGGCTCGGCAAACGGCTGAAGAATCTTCACGAGCGTATGTGTCGAGTTACGCACGCCCATTACGCGGCGAATTGCAAGCAGGCGCGCGAGTTTTGGCGCGAGCACGCCAACCGGCGCAAATGCGAGCCGGCGCGAAACCAGGCTGTCTTCGATCTCATCGTGCGATGCCGCGTGCGGAATGCCCAGTTCCGCGAAAATTTCCGCGCTGGTCACGCGTCCCGGGTCGTCCACGACGCCGTGGATGAGGACCAGCACGCCTTCGCGCGCGAGCATCAGCGAGAGAAGCGGCGTCAGGTTCGGCTGTTTGTGCGCGCCGTTGTAACTCGGAATCGAAACGGGCCGCGCGTGCTCGTGTCCGTCCTGCACATGTAGCGGCTCGAAGGATCGATGCGCGGCGGCAAGCATCGCCGCGAGTTCAGCTGATGTCTCGCCCTTCACACGATATGCGAGCAGCACCGCGCCGAGTTCGAGATCAGAGACGCGGCCGTCGAGCATGGCTTCGTAGAGGGTGTAAGTGTCGTCGCGGGACAGGGCGCGCGCGCCGTTCGACCCTCGGCCGATTTCCTTGATGTAGCGTGCGCAGGCGAATGTGGAGGCAGTGTCGGTCATCAGATAACATGCGCGGATCGGCGCTCTTTTCACGTTTCGAGCGATGCCGTCGCGGAGTTAGTGTGCGGGAATGACATTCAGTATCGCATTTGACAGGCGCTGACAAGTTGGCTCCCATCCGTTTTTCAACCGATACGTCCTGCATATTGCGATTTCGTAAACGTGCCGAAGGCAAGCGAAAGCTCGCGGAAGCCGCGCCGGGCCGGCTCGCCACGACCCGCGCATGCGCGTTACACTGCTGGACCAAGCCAATTTTCATATCGGGCAACAATTAAAAAATCAGGAGAGTGGGATGAGTTACGTGTTTCCTCAAGCACCGGTTGCAGCGGTGCCGGTCGCAGGTTCCGATAGCCAGTTCCCGGTTCGTCGCATCTATTGCGTCGGACGGAACTACGAAGCGCACGCACGCGAAATGGGCCACGATCCGGACCGCGAACCGCCGTTCTTCTTCAGCAAGCCTGCGGACGCCGTGCTCTACGTCGCGCCCGGCGCAACCGGCGAATTTCCGTATCCGGTGCAGACCAAAAACCTGCACTATGAGATGGAACTCGTCGCGGCCATCGGCAAGCAGGGCAAGAACATCGCCGTAGAAAAGGCGCTCGATTACGTCTACGGTTACGCGCTCGGCCCCAACATGACGTGCCGCGATCTGCAGCCGAAGCGAAGAAGCTCGGCCGTCCGTGGAACACGGCGAAGGGCTTCGATCATTCCGCGCCCATCGGCCCGATTCATCCGGTCGCGGCGGTCGGCCATCTGGAAAAGAGCGCAATTTGGCTGATGGTCAACGGTGAGAAAAAAACAGCGCTCCGATATCTCGCAGATGATCTGGCCCGTGGCCGACACCATCGCGTATCTGTCGACACTGTTCGAGCTATTCCTGGCGATCCCATCTACACGGGCACGCCGGAGGTGGCGGCGCGATCGTGCAAAGCGATCTGATCAAGGGCGGCGTGGACGGTATCGGCGAGTTCGCCGTGCGCGTGGTCTGACACCGTGAAGCTCTATAGTTACTTCCGAAGCTCGGCGGCGTATCGCGTGCGGATCGCGCTGAATCTGAAAGGGCACGTTTATCTCGATACCGTGGTGCTGCTCGGCGGCATCGGCGCGCGGCATGCGTATCCGGGCAACGCGTGGTTCGCGGCGGGCGCGATGTGCGCTTCCATTTTTTGGTTCACCGCGTTTGACTACGGCGCGCGTCTGCTGGAACCGTGGTTCCAGAAGGATGTGTCGCGGCGCGTGCTCGACATCATCGTCGGGGTGCGTGATATGGTGGATCGCGGCTTCTTTAGTCTTCGCGCATTGATGCGAAAAGGGCGCTCTGAAATGAGCGCCCTTTGTCTCTTTTATCCGAGCAGCGCGTCTACAAACTCTTCCGCGCTGAAGGGCTGCAAATCCTCGATCTTTTCGCCAACGCCGATGAAATACACCGGAATCCGCCTCTGCCGCGCGATAGCCGCGAGAATGCCGCCCTTCGCCGTACCATCGAGCTTCGTCACGATCAGACCGGTGAGGCCGAGCGCATCGTCGAACGCCTTCACTTGCGCGAGCGCGTTCTGGCCCGTGTTGCCGTCGATCACGAGCAGCACTTCGTGCGGCGCATCCGGCATCGCCTTGGCGATCACGCGGTGCACCTTGCGCAACTCTTCCATCAGATGTAATTGCGTCGGAAGGCGGCCGGCGGTGTCGGCCATCATCACGTCGATCTTGCGGGCGCGCGCAGCACCCACGGCGTCGAAGATGACGGCGGCTGCATCGCCGCTTTCCTGCGCGATGACCGTCACATTGTTGCGCTCACCCCAGACCGTCAATTGCTCACGCGCGGCGGCGCGGAACGTGTCGCCCGCGGCCAGCAGTACCGACTGGTTGAAGCGCTGCAAATGCTTCACCAGCTTGCCGATGCTCGTTGTTTTGCCGACGCCGTTCACGCCCGCGATCATCATCACGAGCGGCTGGGCGCGGCCCAGCATCAGCGACTTCTCCAGAGGACGCAGCAGGTCGATCAGCAATTCACGCAACGCCGTCTTCACCTGCGATGCCTCCGTCAGCCGTTCTACGCGCACTTTCTCGTGCAGCGATTCGAGCAGGAATTCGGTGGCATCGATGCCCGCGTCGGACATCAGCAGCGCGGTTTCGAGTTCTTCGTACAGGTCTTCGTCGATCTTCGCGCTGACGAAGATACCCGTCAGATTCGAACTGGTCTTCGACAGGCCATTGCGTAGCCGCGACAGCCACGATTTCTTCGCTACCGGATCGGGTTCTGGCAGCGGCAGGACTTCTTCGCTAGCTTCGTCGGTTTCGGACACGCGCGTCCATTGCGACGCTGTGTGGCCTTGCCAATAGGGCTTCGGCCCTTCGGGTGACGGCGCTGGCGTTTCTACCGGAGAGGCCGGTTCTTCCGGGATCGCCGCGTCGATAGCCGGTTCGCGGCCGAGTTCCGCGCCATCTTCGACCGGCGGAAGCTCGGCTTCTTCGTCCTCTGGCGTGTCGAGCGGCGCGTCGGCCGGCTTTTTGAATTTCTTGAAGAAGCTGAACATGGGTTCGTGACGATGATGCGCGCGTGATTCGACAGCCTTCGCGTGCGCCGCCTGGAGTGTACGGCGGAAACGTCTGCGCGTGGGGTCGGTAGGGTAGGCCCACCTCTCCTTGAGGAGAGGGCCCTCCTTGGAACCGTACGTGCGAGTTTCCCCGCATACGACTCGAGCCTACGAACAAAGTCCTAGCTATTGCAGGACCGGCTTAGTTA
>LELG01000148.1 GCA_001045575.1 Candidatus Burkholderia pumila | reverse complement strand
CCCCGCCACACTTTTTCGCGGTAGGTCAGAATCCAGGTGGATGCCTTCCAACATCGCTTACCAGTTTGTCCTGCATTGGGACTCCAAAGGACACGAGCAACGTGTCGCACGGCGCGGTCGATTATCGACGGAATGGTAACGCACGGCGCAGGGGCTTCCGGCGTGCTTTCACGGGCGTTTACCCGAATCGTGTGAGGTTTTTGAAGGTTTTTCGCCTGGGTTTCGGTTCGGGCCCGTGGCCCTTGCGATGGACGTTTTCACGGAAATCAGGTATCATTTTTAAATTCGCATGGGCCTTGCATGCGCTGTTTTCTCGCGCTCTACTCTCGTAAGGCCCTTCTAGCATGTGCCCGTAGCTCAATGGATAGAGTACTGCCCTCCGAAGGCAGGGGTTGCTGGTTCGATCCCAGCCGGGCGCGCCAAATCCTAAGCTTCGTTCGGCTATCGTGTCGCCTCCAGAACTCATTTCTCAAGGCGTGTAGAAAGCGATTAAGGTCGGGCAGATAATGGAGTGTGCGATTATGGCCAGTACGCGCCGGATTCTAACGGCAAGTGTCACGTCAACGGATATATTCCGCCGGAGATGCTCAAGAAGCGGCTGGTCGTGATTCTGAATCCGAAGCTGAACAACGGCTGCCTGGTCGTCCCCATCTTATCCAAACAAGACTTTGCAAAAGAGGAGAAGAATTTCCACGTAAAGATCGAGCCCGAGCAGATTACACAGACGGCATTTTACGATGTCCGCGACCGCTGGGCAAAAAGGCGATCTGGTCCAGCACGTAAGCAAAGACCGATTATCGACGGTACGTGGGCATGGCAGACGGTACATCCACGGATATCCTTCCGCGAGAGCTGCCGCAAAGCTTCACCAAGCGGGTACTTAAAGCGATCAACGGAACGTCACTGATTCAGGCTGCGGTTGATGCATAGTAGCGCTGCGCGTCTTCTTCGGTCGTCGCGGCTTCGCCGAGCATGTTTGTCGTACGAGTAACGGAAGCCGCACGCAATACGGATTGCGGTTGCAGGTTCTGCGCGAATTCGAGGAACGGCGTGGGTGCGCCTTCGTCGTCGTGATCGACGAAGGCAGCATCGGCCAGATCGGACAAACCGTTCACGCCGAGAGTTCGGACGGCAGTTGCCCGTGCTCGATGCGCTCCAGATACGCGAAGATCGCCTGTTTGATCAGCCGCGGGTGCGCTCAAGTCGCGCGGCGGCGTCTTTGAGACGGGAATCGACTTTAACGCCAAAGGGTTGTGCTCGCCATATCCGATTATCCCACCCGTCCTTGGACCTGAAAAGTTGGCGAATCTACCCCGCTGTAATAAAAGAAAAGGTGCAACCGACAATTTCACTAGGGTTGCACCATGTTGAAACCCTTGCCTCACAAGGCTTTGCGTGACGCGCCACCGCTGTGCGCGTCGCGGTTGTCGCCTAGTCCATTGAACCAATGAAATTACACCGATCTAAAGGTGTATGGGAAAAATGAATCTGAGTGAAGCCGAGCGCGGTTGATCCTGCTGCTCGACGAAGGGGCCTCGCGCGGGGCGATCATAAACGAATTGCGATGCGATTCGCGTTCCATCACCACATGGCAAACCCGCTTCGCTACTGAGCGTCTGACGGGCCTGTACGGCAGGCACCCGGGTCGTGCGCCGCGCCGGGATTTGACGCGGCTCGACGCACTGGAGCAGCCGCAAGTTCACTGAAGTGGAAGTATTCCGATCCAACTCGACGAATCCGGTGCAATTCATCTGATTCAATGGACTAGTAGTTTCCCTAGTCTAAATATTTTTGGGATACGCCCTAAATAAGCACCCGAATGCAGCCGATAAAACACAAATGCGCGCCGTTTGGCGTGCCAATCCGCGGATGGACCACCGCGGCATACGGAGAATTCGAATATGAGCACTTGGATGGTGATTGCACCTTATTTGGGCGATGTTCGCAGTTTGCCTCGTACTGTTCGTGCGAGGCGCATCGCCGAAGCTGGACGTGAAGGAGAAGAGAAGCGCGCGACGAGGCCACGCGCGACGTGGACGCGTCGGCATCGCGCATGAAAGTCTGAATCAAACGTCCAGCGGATCGACTTCTACATTCCACCGCAGCACGCCTCTGAGCGTGCGCAGAACCGGCTGCCACGCACACAGCGCGGTTTGCAGCGCGGCCCGAGAGCCGCTTTCCAGCAATAGCTGGGCGCGATGCACGTTAAAGACCTTGACGATGGTCAGCGGCACCGCGTCATAGACCATCACATGGCCCGCCCCGGGCAACGACACAAACATTTCTGCCGCCTCTCCCAGGAACTTCAACGCCGCTTCGAGCGTGCGGCCTTCGGCGCACAGCATCGCCTGATAGACGAACGGCGGCAGGCGCGCGTCGCGGCGTTCGTCCAGCGTCGAGTTGGCGAAACCCACGTAATCCTGGCGCATCAGCGCCTGATAGAGCGCATGGCGCGCGTATCTCGTCTGGATCATCACTTCGCCGGGCAAACCAGCGCGGCCCGCGCGGCCGCTCACCTGCGTCAGTTGCGCAAAGAGCCTTTCGCTCGCACGGAAGTCGTGCGAGAAGAGTGCGGTGTCGGCGTTGAGCACGCCAACGAGCGTCACGCGGCGAAAGTCGTGGCCCTTCGCAATCATCTGCGTGCCGACGAGAATGTCGACTTCGCCCGCATGGACGTCCGAGAACAGCGCTTGTGCGCTGCCTTTGCGCCGCGTGCTGTCAGCGTCGATGCGCAGCACGCGAGCGTTCGGTACCACGGCGGCGAGCGTTTCCTCGACGCGCTGCGTGCCGTGTCCCATCGGCGCGATATCGATGTTGCCGCAGTCCGGACACGACTTCGGTATGCGCGATTCCCAGCCGCAGTGATGGCAGCATAGCGCGCGTTCGGGCTTATGCAGAACGGCGTAGGTGCTGCATCGCGGACAGCCGGCGACCCAGCCGCAGGCGTCGCACGAGAGGATCGGCGCGTAGCCCCGGCGGTTGAGGAACACGAGGCTTTGCTCGCCGCGCTCCAGCCGTGTTTTCAGCGCGGCAATAAGCGGCCCCGACAAGCCTTCGACCGATGCGCGGCCGCGTCTGCGTTCTTCTTCGAGGTCGATCAGGCGCACGGAGGGCAGGACGGCATCGGCGACGGCGCGGCGTGTGAGCGTCAGACGCGTGTAGCGGCCCTGCTCCGCCTGCCACCAGCTTTCGAGCGACGGCGTCGCGGAGCCGAGCACGACAGGAATGTCGATCTGCTTCGCGCGGTAGATCGCCAGGTCGCGTGCCGAATAGCGTAAACCTTCCTGCTGCTTGTACGCGGGGTCATGTTCTTCGTCGACGATGATTGCCGCGAGATGCGGCATCGACGCGAGAATGGCCAGTCGCGTGCCGAGCACGATCCGCGCACTGCCGGTATGCGCCGCCAGCCAGTTGCGGGCGCGTTCGCCTTCGGCCAGACCACTGTGCATCGTGACGATGGACGTTTCCGCCAGCGCTGAGAAGCGCGCGTGTAAGGCGGCTTCGAATTGCGGCGTGAGGTTGATTTCTGGCACCAGGACCAGCGCCTGCGCGTCGGGTTTCGCGGCGAGGATGGTGGCGAGCGCGTGAAGGTAAACCTCAGTTTTGCCGCTGCCGGTGACGCCGTGGAGCAGAAACGGCGCGAAGGCTGTTGCGCTGGCGATTTGGTCTACGGCGTCGCGTTGCTCGTCGCTAAGCGTAGGCAGCGGAGAGGGCGCGACCTCTTGAACGAACACTTTCTCTTCGGGCGCAAGCTCAATCCAGCCGAGCTCGAGCCAGTCCTTAAAAGCCGCGCTCGCCTTCGGATGCAGCGCGCGCGCATCGGACAAAGCGAGCGAAGGCTCGGCCACGAGCGCATCAGCCAAACGGCGCAAGGCAGTCGCCCGCAAAGGTAAATTTTCGTGTAGACTTTCGCGCCCGGCGGATAGCAGCCGGTAACGCGGCTCGATCGCCAGCAGGCGATTCCAGCGCGATGAATCGCGGAAAGCTTGCGGCAAAGCAGGCATCGCCACTTCTCCAATGCCGCACTGATAGTAATCCGCCGCGAACGAGGCGAGCGCGATCCAGTCGGCGGTGAGCGGCGCGAGGGAATCGCAAAGCGCGGAGATATCGCGCAACTTGTCGGCGGGTACATCGCTCGTGGATGTAACTTCGCAGATGAGCCCGACAACCTCGCGTCGCCCGAATGGAACCTGCACGAGTTGTCCAACGGCGGGCTGCGCCGGCAAGCCGAAGCGATAGTCGAACAGCGTAGGCACGGGCTGGTCAATGGCGACGCGTACGAATACCTCAGTCATCGCATGCACGCCCAGAGATCGGCCGTGGCAAAGGCTTCCCACAGAAACATAAGGTTCCGCGCGACGAAATTAAAGTAAAACATCAGAATCGTCGGTAAACCAAAGATTATTTTTTAAGTTTCCGTTGCTTTCGCTTTCCACAAACTTGTGGATAACTTTGTTGAGAAGTCGCCGCGCTTTCGCCGTAATCAATGTCATAAAACGCTTGTGTGCGTTGGCCCACATTTTGGATTATGACAGATATTTTGATTTTAAATCATCAACTTAACATAAAAATAGTAGCCATTTATTGGCTGCGTCAACTGATACATCTGATGGCGCGCCGCAGCGAAGGAATTGTGCATAAGTGTAGTATTGACTTCTGCCGACGCCGTCATCGGCGGGCCATCCGGCGGTCCTCCGCGAGCGCTCAAAACCTGACGCTCGTGCGGTCTCGCTGCGCCGCAACATCGTTGCTTAACGGCCCGCTGCCGACGCACGCATCGCGTGACTATGTCGATGCACTTCATCGACCAGTTCGGCGACGCTTTCCGGCGGTGTGAACTGCGAAAGGCCGTGGCCCAGATTGAAGACGTGCCCCGGATGATTGCCGAAGCTGTCCAGCCCGCCGCGCGCTTGCTCGCGTATGGCGGCGGGCGGCGCGAACAGCACGTTGGGATTGATATTGCCTTGCAGTGCCACGCGATCACCGACCATCTCACGCGCGCGGCCGAGGTTCATTGTCCAGTCGAGCCCAACTGCATCGACGCCCGTCGACGCGATCTCGTCCAGCCACAAGCCGCCGCCTTTCGTGAATGTGATGACGGGCACTCGCGCGCCGCCGTGCTCGCGCTTGAGCCCGGCGACGACCTTGCGGATGTAATCGAGCGAGAAACGTTGGTACGCACCGTCCGCCAGCGCACCGCCCCAAGTATCGAAAATCATGACGGCCTGCGCACCCGCTTCGATCTGCGCGTTGAGATACGCGGTCACGGCTTGTGCGTTGACATCGAGAATGCGATGCATCAGGTCGGGCCGCGCGTAAGCCATCGACTTGACCGTGTGGTGATCGTCCGAGCCGCCGCCTTCGACCATATAGCACGCGAGTGTCCACGGACTGCCTGAAAAACCGATGAGCGGCACGCGCTGGCGGCCTTGCGCATCCGTGAGGGCGCGGCGGATCTGGCTGACGGCATCGGTCACATAAGACAGCGTCGCGCCGATGTCCGGCACCGCGAGGCGCTTCACATCGTCTTCCGTGCGGACGGTGCGCTCGAAGCGCGGACCTTCGCCCTGCACGAAGTTCAGGCCGAGGCCCATTGCGTCGGGAACGGTGAGGATGTCGGAGAACAGAATGGCCGCGTCGAGCGGATAGCGGTCGAGCGGTTGCAGCGTCACTTCCGTCGCGTAGTCCGGGCTTTTCGCCAAGCCCAGAAAGCTGCCGACGCGCGCGCGCGTCGCGTTGTATTCGGGCAGATAGCGGCCTGCCTGGCGCATCAGCCAGATCGGCGTGTAGTCGGTCGGCTGGCGTAGCAGTGCGCGGAGGAAAGTGTCGTTCTGAAGAGTGTTGGCCACGTCGCTCAGTGCTTTGCTTTAAGGCGTAGTTATTTATTCTACCGGAGAGTCTTGGTGTTTACTCCTTTTGGCTTAGCCTTCCGGCCAGGTTTTCATCGATGCTAGGCGTCCTTATGATCGACGGGCCATCGCTAAAAGAACGAGGAGAATCGATGAAGTCCGTTCGCCGTTTTGCTTTCCTTTCCGCCGTTGCCGTCTGGTCCGCCGCGTTCGCTGCTCATGCGCAGACTATCAAGACGGGCTCCGTTTTTGCCGCCAGACCAGATTCGACGCCCGTTCCGCCCACGCGCCTCGATCAGGTCATGGTGACCCACTCCTGCGCGTGTGCACGACCGGCAACTACAAGCCTTATTTCTTCCTGTGGTCAGACGGACAGTTCGAAGGCATCGATATCGATCTGTCGGAAAGTCTGGCGAAGTCGTTGGGCGCGAAGACGTTCTATGTCAAAACGTCGTGGTCGAATCTGATGAACGATTCTATCGCCAAGTGCGATATTGCGGTCGGCGGTGTATCGACGACGCTCGAACGTCAAAGGCGCGCGTTTTTCATCGCGCTCTACACATGGAAAACGGAAAGACGCCCATCACGCGCGCGATGCGAAGATCAGGACAAGTATCAGACCGTCGAGCAGATCGACCAGCCGAACGTGCGGACCGTCGTCAATCCGGGCGGGACAAATGAGCGCTTCGCCAAGCAGTTTTTTCCGCACTCGCATGATTCCGCACTCGCATGATCGAGTATCCGGACAACGTGTCGATCTTTAAACAGATTCTGGATGGCAAGGCCAACGTCATGGTCACCGATGCCTCGGAGACGCTGCTTCAGCAAAAACTGAATCCCGGCCTGTGCTCGGTGCATCCGGACAAACCGTTCCAGTTTGGCGAAAAGGCGTATCTGCTGCCACGCGGCGATGTCGTCTGGCAGGCCAGTACGTCGATCAATGGCTGCATCTCTCTCGCGCGCGAGCGGCGCATTTCAGGCTGTATATGACAAGTGGCTGAAGTGACTTTTACGTCCTCAGCGTCTCGCCTGCGCGTTCGCTGATCCTGCAATCCGCCACCTCCGACTGCGGATGCATGCATCCGAAACCGTGCGTCATGTTCTGCGCATCGATCATTTCGACGCGGCGGCGATGATGAGCACCGGCGCGGGCGTACGTTCGTAAGGCTCGGCGAGCGGAAAGGCGCGGACATCGTGCGGATCAGGCGGAGCGCCGGAAAGGAATTCGTTCCAGTGCCACTTCATCTTTTCATTCGTGAGGCCCGGCTCGTTTGTATTGTATTGGTATTGGCGATGCAACTCGGGCTTTCGAATTGGGGCGGCACATCACCGGATAAAGCAGCAGTTGCAGGTTTACCAGTCCGGCCACACGTGCATTCGCACTACGCGCCGCGGCGACGGAAAAATGCGCGCCCGCACTATTGCCGCCTACCGCGATTCGATCCGTCGCAAATCCCAGCCGCGAACGATGCTCCGCGAACCAGATGAGCGCATCGTGCGTGTCCAGATCGTCGATGACCCAGCCGCCGCCGTGAAAGTAGATCATCAGGGGCAGCAGGCCGCCTTTGGTCGATAGATGCGCGCCTTCAACGTCCGGCTATCGAGCGGAATGTCGATGCTTTCGACTTCGACCGCGTCATCGCGCTTCGGCGCAAACGCGCGAGCGATATCGCTGAAACGCTGACGGATTGCTTGCGCGCCGGCATCGAGCGGAAGCGGAGGAAACGCATCCTCGGCCGCCTGATAGTTCGAAGCAACGATTCGTCTATAGTCATACCGAGTCTCCCAAGCATTTTTGGTAAAGGACAAGGCTTTCGGACGGCATTGCGAGTCGATTTCATACGCGCACTCATTCTATTTTTCACGAAGAATACGAATATACTCACCGATCCGAAAAACGGCATTTTCCAGTTAATCATATCCGATCGAATAAGCGCCGGAAATAACGGACAATATATGCACGATAAATGGCGGATTTGCGCTCGAATATTTACTGAGAGCCTTATGCGACGGGGTTACAATATGAAACATTTTGTTACGGCGATCCAGAATCAATTCGCCCACAATCTATTCAAATGGCTTCAACATGGATATGTTGGCGTATCTGCGTTTTTAGTCGATGACTGGTAGCCGGCTTTGGTCGGAACTCTTCTCTGGGCATCTCTGTTGGAATCGTTTTCGGTTCGAATATGAGCTGGAACACCACACGTTTGGTCTCCTCGCGCTAACCCCGTAGCGTGTGGTTTTAGCGGGCTCCACCAGGCCCGCTTTTTTATGGTGCGCCGCGCATGCGCAACAGCTTGGGGGTGGGAGTCCCCTGTCCAACCTGATGGTGGTGAAGGACTAGCGACACGCAAGGGCGTCGTCGTGAGGCGGGGTCTGAAGGAAGCGTGTACCAAAGC
>LELG01000147.1 GCA_001045575.1 Candidatus Burkholderia pumila | reverse complement strand
TATGGGCCTCACGACGAAGTGCTGGGCGTGGGTTGGGACGGCAAGATCATGTTTCGAGGTCACCACAGTTGCGCGTCTCAAGCGCATTGCTCCGCCTGGAGATCGCCGCACGTCCGAACCCTAAAACACTGCCGACACCTATGACTTCTACTTCGCTCATCATCGACTCATGACGTTTGACCTCAATCAGCCCAATGCGCCAAGATGAACGTGTCAACGATATCTCCGACGATGTGTCAACCATGTCCCCGACAGACTGTCAGCGACGTCCCCGGTCTATACACAGACGCAGAGAAAGTTACCCCGCCGGGGAAGCGGCTACTGAGCAAGAGGCAAGACGCCGGAAGCCCATTTCACGAGAAAGTGTAAGCAAACGCAAAACCGCAAAATGAACCCGAACCGAACGAACTATCCCAGCTTGAGAGGCAAGACCGTGCTAATCACAGGCGGCGCCACCGGCATAGGCGAATCCTTCGTAGAACACTTTTTCGACCAAAGCGCGAAGGTCGCATTCTTCGACATCGACACGGATGCAGGCGAAGCGCTAGCAGACAAGCTCGGCGCGTCCTTACGCGAAGACCAGACACGCCCGATGTTTCTGCAAGTCGACCTGACCGACATCGACGCGTTAAGAAAAGGCATCGCCGACGTAAGAGCTGCGCTTGGCCCGATAGGCGTGCTAGTGAACAACGCCGCCAACGACAAACGCCACAAGATCGAGGACGTTACCCCCGAATTCTACGATCAGACGATAGCCGTGAACATCCGTCACCAGTTCTTCGCCGCGCAGGCGGTTATCGAAGATATGAAGCAGCTCGGCGGCGGCTCCATCATCAATCTCGGTTCAGTGAGCTGGATGATCAAGAACCGCAACATCCCGGTTTATCTGTCGTCGAAAGCGGGCGTACAGGGCATGACGCGCGGGCTGGCGAAAGACCTCGGTCAATACAACATCTGCGTGAACACGCTCGTGCCCGGCTGGGTGATAACGGAGAAACAAAAGCACCTCTGGCTCGATGACGCCGGTAAGCGCGCGATAAAGGAAAACCAGTGCATCGATGCCGAAGTGCTGCCGCAGCATCTCGCGCGCGCGGCGCTCTTTCTTGCATCGGACGACAGCAGCATGATGACGGCGCAGGATCTGATCATCGACGGAGGCTGGGTATGACGGCGCAATTGCTCATCGATAGCAAATGCACGCTGGGCGAAGGCGCAACGTGGGACGCGCGCCGCGGCCGCTTCTACTGGGTCGATATCGAAGGCGCAAAGCTGTGGCGCTACGATCCGCGCGATCAGTCGAGCCACGTGTTCGACATGCCCGAACGCCTCGCCAACTTCGCCTTTTGCGCCGATGCCGACACGTTCTTGCTCGGCCTCGTCTCGCGGCTCGCGTTTTTCTCGTTGTCGACGGGCGAAATTACCACCATCACCGAAGTCGAGCCCGATTTACCGACGCGCCTGAACGATGGCCGCTGCGACCGCGAAGGCCGCTTCGTCTTCGGCACTCTGCACGAAGCGGAGGAGCAGAAGCCGGTCGGCGGGTTCTATCGGCTGAATACGGATTTGACGCTGGAACGCCTGCCGCTGGGTAATTGCGCGCAATTTCAAACAGCATCGGCTTCAGTCCGGACGGCGCGTGCATGTATTACTGCGACACGCCCACGCGCCAGATTTGTGTCTGCAATTACCCGTCGTTTGAAAACGACCGCGTGTTTGTCGAATTGAGCGACTCGACAGGCGCGCCCGATGGCTCGACCGTCGATGCCGAAGGCGGCCTGTGGAACGCGCAATGGGGCGGCGCGCGCATCGTGCGATATGCGCCGGACGGACGCGAAACCGCGCGAATCGAGGTGCCGGCGGAACAGCCCAGTTGTGTATCGTTCGGCGGCGTGAATCTCGACACGCTTTACATCACGACGGCAGGCATCGGACTCGATCGAAGCCGTGACGCGCACGTCGGTGGCGTTTTCACCGCGCAGCCCGGCGCGCGTGGCATCGCCAAAACCTGGTTCGCGGGGAAGTTATAAATCGTAAGGCTCTCGATGGAGCATGGATCATGACCGCTGCGCGCACGGAGCAAGGACTGCAATTCACATCGAAAACCACGGCGCAGGTGAATGCGCGGCGCTCGCGTCTCGTCGCCGCCACCGAATTGCCCATCCGCCCGGACCTTCGACGGCAGTCGTTGCAATCGGAGGCGAAAAGCTTCATCACGCTGACGAATGCGCAACTCAGGCTCGATGTCGCGCCATCGCTGGGCGGTGGCATCACGCGTTTCGACTGGCGTCACGAAAGCGCGCTGGTGCCGATTTTTCGCCAGTATCACGAACCCAGTCCCGATACCGATCCGAATCAGCTCGCGTGCTATCCGCTGCTGCCGTATTCGCACCGCATCGGCAACGGGCATTTTCAGTTTTCCGGATGCGCGATCGACGTGCCGCGCAATCGCGCCGATGAGCCGTGTACCGCTGGCTAGCTCGGCGCGTGGGACGTCGAAGAAGAACGCACGTGCGGCTGTCGCTCGATCACAGCGACGGCGCGCCGTATTCATTCTGCGCCTCGCAAACGTATGCGCTGGACGAGGCGACGCTCGTGGTAACGCTCGGCAAAAATACCAGAGATGAAGCGTTGCCGTTTGGCCTCGGCTTGCATCCTTTTCCGATGCGTGAAGCGGATAACGAGCTTTCCGCCGCAGTGGGCGGCTTTATGGCTCTGCGGCGATGACGGCTGGCCCGTGTGGCATGTGCCCGCGCCGCCGGCGTGGCAATTCGGCGTGGCGTATCCGATGCCATCGTCGATGGTGAATAACGCATTCACCGGCTGGAGCGGCCGCACGAGTGTGTTGTGGTCGAAGCGGCGTTTTCGCTCACGATCTCGGCGGGTACGGATTATTACGTGCTCTATGCGTGCTCTATGCGTGCTCTATGCGCCGCCCGGTGAGGATTTCTTTTGCTTCGAGCCGGTCGATCATTCGATCAACGCGGTGAATCTGCCCGGCGGCGAGGCGCACGGCATGATGGTGCTTGGCTCCGGTGAACGCTTGTCGCGGGAGTTTCGCTTCACCGTCGAACGCACGGGCGAAGTCGCGCGGCGCGGACGGCTGAAGTCGCGGGCTGGCCGTGAAGGCAAAGGCGGCTACGGCGAGAAAGTAAGCGATTTGTTTTTATTCATGCGCGATATGCGCCTTTCGTTTGATGCATCGAAATGATTAATTGAAATCATCGGCCTTGTTTCGATCAAACTCGCGTGTGACAGACGTAGGCAAATGTACTAATTTTTTTTATTGGAAGCCATTCCCCGAATAACTGGCCGGAAAATGGATTCGCTTTGTGCAGGTAAAATCAAGTGGTCTATGACGGGGACTGTTTTAATGATAAGCGTGGCTTATGCAGCTTATCCGGCCTGGCAGGAAGGAACGACTTATAAAGCCGGGACAATCGTCAGCTATCAGAGGCATGATTATCAGGCGCTGCAAAGTCATACGGCGCTGCTGGGGGCGGGATGGTATCCGTCGACATCGCCGACGCTGTGGAAGGATCTGGGGGCGTCGTCGGGTGGGACACTTGCTCCGACGCCTTCACCTTCACTGAGTCCGTCGTCGGCAGGTTGTGCTACCCGGCGTGGAACGCTGCGACGATCTATGCGAACCCTGGCTCACGCAATCACCGCCGGACGCAACTACGTGAACAAGTGGTGGACGCAAGGGGATGACCCGACGCAAAGCGGGGCGTATGGGCCGTGCCAGGATCTGGACGTGTGCAGCACGCCCACGCCCTCAGGCAACGTCACCTACCACCGGCACAATCAATTTCCACCCTCTTCTGGGCGGAGGCACCGCACAAGACAGCATGAAGCTCGACGGCGACAACTACACCGACCTCGTCATGTCGAGCATCATCGCGGGCGTGATGTACAGCCATCTCGTCGAGACGTACTATCCGAACCTGCTGTTCAATAAGGACCACCTGTACGGCTCGGTTCTCAGCCAACTGCTTCAGGAAAATATCGAAACGCAGCTTTATCAGGGCACCGGCGAGCAAATCGATCCATCGAAAGATCAGCAGGCCGTGATAGGCGCGGGCCAGGGCGGCCCGTACCAGATCAACAACTACGCCGCCGACATGGTCTCCAGGCATTTACCAGCCCGAAGGCCATTCGCTGACCAACTAACATCGCCTTGCAGAAGAACATCGGCTACACGTGGGCCGAGGCGGACACGCAGTACACCAAGCCCACGCCGCCATCGTTCAACGACAAGTACTACGGCCCGATGCTCACCACCTACTTCCACTACAACGACATGGTCTCGCTGATCGAAACCGGCAAGGGCCCGGGCGGCTGGACGACGCCGTGGAAACTGGACTTCGACAATGCGCTCGTCAACTTCAAAACGCTGCCGGACAATTTTTTCGAGATCATGCTGAACGTTGCCTATAACCAGGGCTGATGTCAAGCTACAGTAAACTCGGCGCGACGGCCACGTCAGCCGCGGTGACGCAGGTCGATGACTGGATTAGTGTCTGGGGACATACGGATACTTACGAGCAATATCCATATCAGGTTCAGGTGCGTTATTATCTGAATCAGTTTTACGATCGCCGGATACCGACCACCAGCCCGCCCACGCTTATCACGCCGCAAAACCACGTCGCATTCAATATGAGCAAACTCGGCGATGTTTTCACCAACATCTTTAAAAAACGCTGTCTATGTGAATCCGAGCACCAGCGCGGGCGAATATATCCCGGCAGCGACGGCGCAAACCGCTTATAACTCCGCGCTGACAAAGCACGGAATACTCGCAGCAAGTACGCTGGATTTATCGAACAGTCAGGATCGGACAACGGTATTCGGCGTACTGGAAGACGCCATCACCAATCTGGAAAACGCATTGGGCGTGAAATTCAACGCGACGACGAATTCCGCGATCTGAGCCATGAAGCGTAGCCTTACACGTTAAAATGCGCGGCATCGACGTCTACAAGAAATCTTTGCCATGTCCTTCATTCAGTCGCTCAATCAGGTGTGGTCGCGCACGCAGTCCCTGCTGTGCGTCGGCCTCGATCCCGAGCCGTCGAAGTTTCCCGGCGCGCTGCAAGGTCGCGCCGACGCCATCTTCGAATTCTGCAAAACCATTGCCGATGCCACCGCGCCGTACGCGTCATCGTTCAAGCCGCAGATTGCGTATTTCGCGGCGCATCGCGCGGAAGATCAGCTCGAAGCGCTGATTGTGCACATCCACGAGAAGCACGCCGGCATTCCCGTGATTCTCGATGCGAAGCGCGGCGATATCGGCAGCACGGCGGAGCAGTACGCGAAGGAAGCATTCGAGCGCTATCGGGCCGATGCCGTCACGGTGAATCCGTACATGGGTTTCGATTCCGAGCCGTATCTCGCGCATGAAGGCAAGGGCGTGATCGTGCTGTGCCGCACGTCGAACGCGGGCGGTTCGGACCTGCAATTCCTGAATACATCGGATGGCAAGCCGCTGTATCAGATCGTGGCGAAGCTTGCTGCGGAGAAATGGAACGACAAAGGCCAGCTCGGCCTCGTCGTCGGCGCGACCTTTCCGAAGGAAATCGAAACGGTGCGGGGAATCGTCGGTGACATGCCGCTGCTGATTCCGGGCATCGGCGCGCAGGGCGGAGATGTCGAAGCGACTGTCCGCGCGGGCCGCACCGCGAATGGCACGGGCATGCTAATCAACTCGTCGCGCGCCATCATCTATGCTGACAAGGGCGATAACTACGCGCAAGCCGCTGCCGAAACGGCGAAGAAGACGCGCGATACGATCAACGCGTATCGCTAAAGCCTCAATCAGCGCGAGCCAATTAACGCTAGCGCTGCTCCAGAAACTCCAGCAAGACACGCAACGCATGAGTCGCCGCCTGCGTGCGCACCTGCTCCCGATCGCCCTTGAAGTGCGTCGTTTCGACGGCCGTGCTCAGGCGATTGCTCCACGCGAAGTACACCGTCCCGACCGGCTTCGCCTCACTTCCGCCCGCCGGACCTGCAACACCCGTGATCGACACCGACACCTGCGCTCGGCTGTTGCGCAGCGCGCCTTCGGCCATCGCTTTGGCGACGGGTTCGCTCACCGCGCCGTGCTGCTCGATCATCGATGCGGGCACGCCGATCATCTCCGTCTTCGCCAGATTCGAATACGTGACGAAGCCGCGTTCGAACCACGCGCTGCTGCCGGAAATATCCGTGATGGTCCCCGCCACCATGCCACCCGTGCACGATTCGGCGGTGGCGAGCATGAGCCGGTCGGCGTGCAGCTTGTTGCCGACTTTGATCGCAAGCTGGTGAACGACGGTATCGGTAGCCATGTTTTTTTCCCGATAAGCGATAAGAAAACGTCAGACGGTCATGCGCCACAGCGCGATCATGAGCAGCGAGAAAAACGCCGCGACGAGATCATCGAACATGATGCCGAAGCCACCTTTCAGGCGTCGATCAAAGTAGCGGATGGGCGGCGGCTTCACCATGTCGAAAAAGCGGAACACGGTGAACGCCCACAACTGCCCGGTAAACGTCGCGGGCGTGACCAGCAGCAACACGAGCCAGAACGCGACGATTTCATCCCACACGACGGGCGACGGGTCATCGGTGCCCATTTTCTGCGCGGTGAGTTCCGTGATCCAGCATCCGACGATGAAGCCGACTAGAATCAGCGCGCCCCATTCCGCGACCGTCAGATGCGGATTGAACACGACGAACGACACCCACGCGAACAGCGTGCCGACCGTTCCCGGCGCAATGGGCGACAAACCGCTGCCGAAGCCTAGCGAAATGATGTGAAACGGATGATCGAGCATGAACCGCGCGCTCGCCTTACGCGGTTTCGGTTTGGATTGCGGCTTGGTGGAATCGCTCGGAAGAGCCGGGTCAGTCTGCATGGAAATGATCGAAGCCTTGCAACGTCAGGGAAAGCGGTGCGCCGCTCGCATCACACCAGGCGATCGCGGGCGCGCCCGATCGTCCGATTGTACCGATGCGCGTCAGCGGCACGCCCACGCGCTTTGCAATACCGGAAAGCGCATCCCGTGCCGATGAAGGCGCCGTGAAACAAAGCTCGTAATCGTCGCCACCGGCGAGTGTGCATTGACGGCGCGCGGCGTCGGGCAGCGTGCGTACGCTGTCGGAACACGGCACGGCATCCGCATCCACGATGGCGCTCACGTTCGAGCGTTTCAGGATGTGCATCAGATCGCCGGCGAGACTATCGGAGATATCGAGCGCAGCATGGGCGATGCCGCGCAACGCCTGGCCGAGCGCGACGCGCGGTTCCGGACGCTCCAAAGCGTGCTTCCAACACTCGTCTTCGGGCATAGGCCATTCGCCACAAATCGCACCCAAACCCGCGCGTGCATCGCCGAGCGTGCCGGACACATAGATATCGTCGCCGGGAAGTGCGGCATCTCGTCGCAGGGCTGCGCCGTGCGGCACGTCACCGAACACGGTGATGCAGATGTTCAGCGGCCCGCCCGTCGTATCGCCGCCGATCAAAGCGCAGTCGTATCGCTGCGCGAGATCGAACAGACCATTGCTGAAGGCTTCGAGCCACGCTTCATCGGCGCGCGGCAACGCCAGCGCTAAAGTGAACGCGTGGGGCGCGGCGCCCATCGCGGCGAGATCGGACAGATTCACGGCGAGCGCCTTGTGGCCGAGCGCGTACGGATCGACATAGGCGAAGAAATGGCGGCCTTCCACTAGCATGTCCGTCGATATCGCCAGTTGATGACCGGCCGGCGGCGCGATCAGCGCGCAGTCATCGCCAATGCCGAGCGGCCCCGCGGCTTCGTCCTGATGGCGCGGCGCAGGCGCGGTGGCGCGGCGGGCGAAGTATCGGTCGATCAGTGAAAACTCGGAAAGCATGCGTTTGCGGGAGTCAGGATTGTTACTCTGCAAGATAGATTGTTACTCTGCAAGATAAGAACGTGGCCCGTCAAAAAGCCCGCGCCGTGTCTCAAATTAATTGGCCGATGCCCGCGAAGCCTTGTCCGACAGGTTCATCAAGCGCATTCCAGTCACGGTAGTTGTAGCTGAAATGCACGCCGCATGGTCCAAAACCGTAAGGGATTGGCGCTACAATGCGTTCGAACTTCCATTCTAAATCCCGCACCAGTAGTCTCGGAGTGACGCGCTGGAGTACGCGCACAATGGCCCGCGAGACGAATCTCTCGCAAACGGCCGTATCGAGAATCTGGCGGGCGTTCGGCCTGCAGCCGCCTCGGCAGGAGACGTTCAAGCTCTCGAG
>LELG01000146.1 GCA_001045575.1 Candidatus Burkholderia pumila | reverse complement strand
GTACATCGTGAGCGCATAGCATCAACACAGAGTCGAAGATTTATGGCGTCAACATATCAGCACTGGCGCGGTTGATAGAGGAAGGCAAAATCTGACCCTTATCAACCGCAAAATACGAATACCCGTCTGCAGAACAGTGAGGATAAAGGCCCGAGAATCGCATCCCCAACATGCGACACGCCGCCCACCACGGCCATGAACAGATACTCGATGCCGTGATTCCGCCCAAACGGCGTCGGGTTCACTGCTCGCCGCAAGGGCGCGTAGAGGAAACCCGAAATCGCCGCCAAAACCGCCGCGTAAACGAAGATGACGACGCCCGCGATCAGGGCAAGCCAACGGCGACACACCATACTACGTCGTCAGGAAAGCGGTCGCATATGCGCCGACGCCAACGAACGCGGCCTGACCGAAGCTCATCATCCCCCGATGCCCCTCAGCAAGACGAGCCTGATGGCGACGATCGAATACAGACCGATTAATTCAGCAGCATGATCCAGTACTCCGGCACGGCCAACACACCAGGCAGCACGGGCAACGCGAACACGATAACGAGGAAGACCCAGAAGAAACGGAATTTCATCGCTTTATTCCTCGTCTTCGTCCGAATGCGGGTTGGCGAGGCTGCGCCACAACAGCACCGGAATGATGAGCGTGAAGACGATGACCTCCCTTATCCTTATAAAAGCGCTCGCCCAGAACGATGAATAGGACTCCAGCAAGCCCACCAGCCGCACTGCCTGCGTCATGCCGATGCCCACGAGCTGCGCGCCCAGCCGATTGACCGACGTCGCCCGCAGCGCCTTGCCGGAGATAGAGCGATCGAAATAGAAGTACAGCGTGACGATCAGCACGACCGCCGTGCCGACGACCCGCAGGCTCTGACCGGAGATCGACACCGTGCCGATATTGAACGTCGCATCCGAAAACGCTGTCGTGCGCGACCCTTCCGCGCCGAACATCACGATGCCCAGGCCGACCATCGCAAAGTGCACGGCGACGATCAGCAGCAGCGTGCCCGCGCCCGCGATCAGCACCGCGTCCGGGTTCGCGCCCATCGTCATAAGCATCCGCGAAGCCGATGAAACCGACCGTCTTCACGCCGTGCTTCTCCATATAGCTGGCAATGGCATCGGCCATGAGCGCATCGTTCTGCGGCGTCTTGAAAATCCACGCCTTCTTCGCATCCATCGGCGCGATGATCGCGGCGGACGCGGCTATCGAGATCATCGACGTCTTCGAGGACGATGCTGCGTCGATCATCGCCAGCGAATTGGGCGTGATCGTGGAACCGACGATCGCATCGACATGATCTTCGTCGATCAGCTTGCGCGCGTTCTTCACGGCTTGCATGGAATCTGTGGCGTCGTCCAGCACGATGTAGTCGATCTTCTGCCCCGCCACTTCCTTCGGCAGTAACGCAATGGTGTCTTCTTCGAAATGCCGAGCGATGCCGCCGGTCCTGTCGCCGATACCGTCACGCCAATTTTCACATCGGCAAAAAGCTGACCGCTGATTACCGCAGACAACCCCGCGACGGCCATTGCGACCACCTTATCCTGTAAAGCCCACTTCATTGATTTAGCGTCCCGTGAATCGTCTGCTGTTTGAAGAATCGACCGCGAATATTCAGCGCCATGACAGCGAGAATCGCGGGAATGCGTTCGCCATAATTTGTCGACTGATGAGTCAGTGAATGCAGGGGGGAATGCAGTTTGGCGGACGAAAGCGCCGCCCATCAAGCGTTTTGGCGGATGTGTGGCATGCGCCAAAACGCCTTGTTTTAAGGCTCGAGCGCGAGATACGCGCAATTTGGAGCGCAAAATAAAAAAGCGCTGCTGGACTCATCTAACAGCGCTTTTTTGGTCGGGCACTTCATGCCTCATGTCTCCTCGTTTTCCACCTCAAAAATCTGGGTGCATCAGAACTGCTGATAATTTTAAAGACGTTTCGCAACAACCTAGCATTTACCCTAGTGGTGCACAAAAGCACCTATAAAGGGGCGATTTTCGTACCATTATCCGTGCATCGAATTATTTGGTATGGCAAAGTAAATCCGTTCAACCCTGAAGCGGACGCACACGCGCCACGATTTCCCTGACGATCCGGCGCCGAAACGCCAGCACGCACACGATAAAAATGATGCCGATCACAATCGTCACCGACTCGCCGAGCGAGTCGAATCTAGTCGATGCCCCCACCGATATCGCCCAGCCGGCCTTCTAGCAACACGATGATGAATGTGCCCAGAAGCGGCCCGAACATCGTGCTCATGCCACCGACGAGCGTCATCAGGATGACGAGGCCGGACATGGTCCAGTACGCATCGACGAGCATTTCGAAGCCGAGCCACCAGCGTTTTCGTCGCGCTCGCGACCGGCGAGTCCCGCCGACAGCACGAACGCCAGCAGCTTGTAGCGCGAGGTATCGTAGCCGAGCGAGGTCGCGCGCGGCTCGTTTTCCTTGATCGCCGTCAGCATTTGCCCGAATGGCGAATGCACGATGCGCACGATCAGCGCGAACGCGATCAGCATCAGCACGATGTAGTACAGCATCAGATCGTTGCCGAGATCGACCACGCCGAACAGTTTGCCGCGCGACACGCCCTGCAAGCCATCCGCGCCATGCGTGAATGGCGCTTGCAGAAAGACGAAGTAGATCATCTGCGCGAGCGTGACCATTGCGAAGTAGATGCCCTGGCGACGGATTGCCAGCAAACCGATCACTAAGCCGAGCAACGTCGCAGCCAAAGTCCCGGTAAGCACGCCGAGTTCAGTGTCGTACCAAGCGTTTGAATCGCGTAACCGGCGCTAGCGAAGAACATTGCGTGACCGAACGACAACAGGCCCGTAAAACCGATCAGCAGATTGAACGCCACCGCGAACAACGCGAAACACAGCGTCTGCACGATGACCGGCGCTAGCCCTTCCGATATCTCGTCGAGCAGCAGTAGATTCGCGCCCGTCCGCAGGATGCGCGCGACCGCCAGCATCTGTTGCTCGCCGCCCGACAGACGCGTGCCTTGCGATGCGCGCAGCTCCTTGAGGTTGGGGAACATCGAATAGATTTTGTCGAGCGACATCGTCTCTTTCGGATTGCCGATCACCGTCGGCAGCAAGAGATTTTCCTCGCAGAACAAACTGGAAAAAATGCCGCGCTCGCTCCTCCGGACAGTATCCGACCTCATGATGCGCGATCTTGTGTGTAAGCAACCTAATGGTCTCGCGTCCGCTCACGCGGCCCGCGCCATTGCGGCCGAGCAGTGTGACGACTTCGCCGCGATGCACCTTCAGGTGGTCAACGCCGTGCAGAATGTGGGATTCGTCCGTACCACGCCTGAAGTCCGGCGATTTCGAGCGCAGGCACGCTTGCGCCCGCGCCGTTCGCCTCCTGCGAGCGGCGCGCTCTTCGATCGTGCTCATGCGTGCGCTCCAGTCAGCGAGGCATCGGCGCTGCCCATGTAGGCTTCCATCACGAGCGGATTCTTCGGCATTTCCGCGTAGTTGCCTTCCGCGAGCACTTCGCCGTGCTGAAGCACCGTGATGGTGTTCGAGATGCCCTCGATCACGTTCAGTTCATGTTGTGTTCGACCATCAGAATGGTGCACCCCGGCCGATACCTTCTTGATGAGCATCGTCACGCGATCCACGTCTTCGTGCCCCATGCCTTGCGTCGGTTCGTCGAGCAGCATGAGTTCGGATTCCATCGACAAGATGGTGGCGATTTCGAGCGCGCGCTTGCGCGCCGTAGAAAAAGCTCGACGGTTTTCGTATCGGCGAAATCGGTGAGCCAGCTTGCGTGAGCAGGTCCATTATGCGGTCGTTGAGTTGATCGAGCGAACGTTCGCTGCGCCAGAACTGGAACGACATCCCAGCTGTCTTTGCAAGCCGATACGCACGTTCTGCAGCACCGTCATATGCGGGAACACCGGATATCTGAAACGAGCGGATCACGCCACGCCGCACGATATGCGCCGGACTTTCGCGTATGATATCGACGCCGTTGAAAACAATCTGGCCCGCAGTAGGAACGAGAAACTTCGTGAGCAGATTGAAGCAGGTGGTTTTTCCTGCGCCGTTCGGCCCGATGAGTGTGTGAATCGATCCCCGCCCCGACGCACGCGCAGATTCACGGCGGTGAAGCCTTTGAACTCCTTCGTGAGACCTCGCGTTTCAAGAATGGGGATCGCTGAGAATCATGTCCCCTTCCCTTATTCTTTCCGCGCGCCGATGTTTCCGGGCAAACGCCAGAGTCCGGGCCATTGTCGCGCCATTGATGCAGCGCAATCATTGGGATTTGCATTAGGGGATTTTTTAGCGCGCGCTATCTTTTTCTGTCACGCGCGCATTGGCTGCTTTTTGGTGCAGGCGTGCGGCAGCGTCGGATCAGCGCGCGAAATTGCTCGTTTTCTTTTCCTCGCAGTCTGACGCTTCGGATGGCTCCAGCGAGCTTGCAAAGCGCACGCGGCACTCAGTTCGTTTATTTCCACCGGTCCAGGGATAATCGCTTGCTTTGGGGATTCGACCCGGAGCGGCTTCTACGGAAAATATCCTATCGAAGTCCTTTTCAGTTAACGCGGCCGCCGTCGCAATGACTTCCTGCACGTCCACTCGACGCCGGTCCTCACGAATCATCTCGCTTGCGCGCTCCGCGATCATCAACGTCGGCGAGTTCGTGTTGCCCGAAGTGATAGTCGGCATCACCAATGCATTGACCACGCGCAGACCGCGCACGCCGATCACGCGCAACCGGCTGTCGACAACCGCGCCGGGATCTTTATCCGTGCCCATGCAGCACGTGCCGATCGAATGAAAGATCGTCGTCCTGACATTGCCCGCCACTTCGACCAGTTTTTCCTGCCTCTGAAACTGGATGCCGGGAAGAATATCTTCCGGCCCGTATTGCGCCAGTGCAGGTGCGCGCACGATCCGCTGCGTCAGCCGCAATGCATTCGCGGCGACTTCGCGGTCATGATCCGTCGATAAATAATTCGGCGCAGTCAACGGCGCCTTATGCGCATCCGCGGATTCGATATGCACGCTTCCGCGCGACGTGATGGGAGGCTTAACGAAGCTCATCGAAAGGAAAGATTTCCGAATCTTTCAGCGATGTCGGCAGATTTTGAATCGTGCGTAATGTTCGATCCTCGCATGGCCGGCTGCTCCGTGGTCACACTATTGCAAGGTTGTACAATTAGCAGCGCATAAGCCTTGGACAACGCGCCTTGATGTGCCTTGAGGCCTCCAGATGTTCAGGCGGAAACATATTGGGTGTGCGAGCGTTCGCGGCCTTGAAGAAGGGTCGTCGCAACGCCGCATGAAAATAATCGGGCTCGAATCGCATGGCGTCGCGCGTGTCACGAACCGCCCGCGAGGTTCGGGCTCAATCCATCGTACTTGAGCGATTTCATGCGAATCCTTCTGATCGAAGACGACCGCCCCATTGCGCGCGGCATTCAAAGCAGCCTCGAACAATCCCGCTTCACCGTCGACATGGTGCATGACGGCATCTTCGCCGAACAGGTGCTGGCCCAGAACCGCCACGAACTCATCATTCTCGATCTCGGTCTGCCGGGCATCGACGGCATGACGCTGCTCTCGCGTTTCCGCCAGAGCAACCGCCATATGCCTGTCATCATCCTCACCGCGCGTGACGAACTGCACGACCGCGTGCAGGGCCTCAACAGCGGCGCCGATGACTACATGCTCAAGCCGTTCGAGCCGCAGGAACTGGAAGCGCGCATTCGCGCCGTCATGCGCCGCAGCGGCCCGCACGGCGATGTGCCGCGTCCTGAAGTGTCGCTGGGCGGCCTGCGCCTGTCGAGCGTCGATCGCCGCATCTTCAACGATAAGCGTCCGCTCGAACTGTCGCCGCGCGAATTCGCGGTACTCGAAATGCTGTTGCTGCGTCATGGCCGCGTAGTCAGCAAAGCGCAGTTGCAGGATCACTTGACGCACTTCGGCGGCGATCTCGGCGATACGGCCATCGAAGTGTATGTGCATCGTGTCCGTAAAAAGCTCGAAAACACACGCGTGGAGATCGTGACGGTGCGTGGCTTCGGTTACCTGCTGCAGGAGATTCGGCAGGCTGCCTGAACGCGGCTTGCTGGTAGTCAGCTTTGCGACTTCCCACCCGGCGCGCGGGCGATCAGCGTTTCGCCCGCGAAGACTGGCTCGATCTGGCGCGGTCGAAGCCCACCGAAAATCCGGCGCCGTCCAGTCTGCGCCGCACCCTGCTGCGCCGCCTCGCCGCGCCGCTGTCCCTGCTCGCGCTGATGAGCGGTCTCATGGCGTACTGGCTCGCGTGGCAATACACGCAGCACGTCGTCGACCGTTTGCTGGCCGATCTTGCGACTGCCATCTCCAAGCAAATTCAGCTCGCCGGCATCG
This sequence comes from Candidatus Burkholderia pumila, assembly GCA_001045575.1. GTDB lineage: Bacteria > Pseudomonadota > Gammaproteobacteria > Burkholderiales > Burkholderiaceae > Caballeronia > Caballeronia pumila. The sequence goes on along the minus strand of LELG01000146.1, from coordinate 1,966 downwards.
ATGCCCCGGTCATCGTGCCGCCGCTCGCACAAGCGATGTTCTCCGATCCCGTCGAGCAGTTGATCTACCGCATCAGCACCGGCGACGAGGAAATCGCGGGCGAGCCGGACCTGCCGCTGGTCGGCACGAGCGTCCGGCGCATTCACTATGCGTACGTCTTCGAAACGCACTTTCAGGGAGTGTCCGTGCGTGTGGCACAGGTGCGCGTGCCGCAGCCGCATGGCAATCCGATCGTCGTGGAAACGGCGCAGCGCGTGGGATCGCGCTATCGGATCGCGGTGGAGTTTCTATTTGCGATCATGATGCCGCTGCTGCTTTTGCTGCTGGCGGGCTGGATGATCGCGTGGCGCGTGGTCAATCAGCAATTGAACCCGCTGACCGATCTCGCCGATACGCTCAACAAGCAAACGCACATCTCGCTCGAACCGGTCGATGAATCGCACGTGCCGAGCGAAATTCGTCCGCTGACGAGCGCCATAAATGGCTTGCTCGTGCGTCTGCAAGCGGCATTGGATGCGCAGCGCAAGTTCATCGCGGATGCAGCGCATCAGCTTCGTACGCCGCTTACCGCCGTGAAGCTGCACACGGAACAGGCGTTGAGTTCGCACGATCCTGCAAAAGCCGTGGAAGCGGTTAAGGAACTACGCTCTTCGGCAGATCGCGCGGTGCGCCTGTCAAATCAATTGCTGTCGCTGGCGCGTGCCGAGCCGGGCGAACAGGCCGCGCGCTTCGCGGACTTCGACCTCGCCGCGCTCGCGTTCGAAACCGGCGCGGAATGGGTGCCGCGTGCGTTGGCATCACGCGTCGATCTGGGCTTTCAGCGACTCGACGATCCCGAGAACGAACATCCGATAATCGTGCGCGGCAATATCGTGCTGACGCGCGAAGTGCTGGCCAATCTCATCGATAACGCGCTGAAGTACGTGCCGCCTTCACGCAACGATGGCGCGCGCATCACCGTCACGGTCGATGAATGGCACGATGCGCACGACCGCCGCTTCGGCGAAGTCGTAATCGAAGACAACGGTCCTGGCGTGCTGGAAGATCAGCAACCCGATCTGTTCAAGCGCTTCTTCCGTGGTGGTAATGGCCAGAGCGTGGAAGGTGGCGCGGGTCTCGGACTAGCGATCGTGCATGACATCGTCGTGCTGCACGAGGGCAGCGTGCACTACGAAGACGCGCCGGAGGGCGGCGCGCGCTTCATCGTGCGCATTCCGCTGAAAGCCCGCGACTAAGTCGGACACGCCGCCAGCGGAATAACGCGCGCTTACTTCTTCTTTTTTTTCTTCAGTGCGAGCATGGTGCCGCGGCACTTTTTCGCCCCGCACCGGCACTCGTAATCCTTCTTGAGCTTCTTCGTGATGCGGCCTTCGATCACGAGGCCGTAATCGTAGTTCAGCTCTTCATCCGGTTCGATATCGCGCAGCGCGTAGATGAACACGCGCCCTTCCACTTCTTCCGCTTCGCAATTCGGCGCGCACGAATGGTTGATGTACTTCGCGCTGTTGCCATCGATCTTGCCGTCGATCACATTGCCGTCGTCGAACGCGAAATAGAAGGTGTGGTTCGGTTCCTTCGGATTATGCGGATGACGGCGCAAAGCTTCCTTCCACGAAATGCGCTCGCCTTTGTACTCCATCACCTTATCGCCTTTGGCAATTGCTTTCATCGCAAAAACACCTTTGCCATGCACGCCCGAACGGCGAACGGTAACCCTGCGTGAACTCATCGAACGAATCCTTAAATGACGAACGTATGTGAGTGATTGTTCGGGTTCGGAATCGGCAAGGGGTACGGCTGTAGCACCGTGCCTCTGGCACACCACCCGGCATGGGGGTTCCCGCACCGGGCGGTTCGGGAAGTTGAGTTGAGGTTATGAGAGTCGAGGAACACCCAGTTGATCAAAGTAAGCAAGGTTCAGCACGCTGTTGAGCAACTGCCCACTGTTGCGCCACCAGCGGCGACT
>LELG01000145.1 GCA_001045575.1 Candidatus Burkholderia pumila | reverse complement strand
TTCGCTTGTGGTTGGCAAGCCAGCCCTCGCGTTGCAAAAGCACATGAATTCGACGATAGCCGTAGCGGCGCTTCTGCGCTGCGATGGCCATCATTCGCCCAGTCAACACTTCGTCGGCAATTCGTCGATTTCCCGTGTGTCGTCCACTGGCGATGACGTCAAGCGCGAAGCAATTTTTCTGCGGTTCGCGCCTTGGTTGAGCGGCGCTTTGAGCGCAGCGAGCTGTTCGAATCCCATCGTGCGTGCCTAAAAGTAAGTAGTGCGTGCCTAAAATCAGTCGCCTCATTTTACCAGCCGCCTTCGCACGTACCTTGGCGGCAAGGCTGTTGAAGTGTAAGCGCCCTATCCTATAAATCGCGTGTCTTGCGCGAGACGACCGGCTGTGCGTCAGTCGGTGGAAGTGGCAAGGTGCCAAGGCAACAGCGCCTCGTAGTCGTCGGCGCTGTCTGCAAGGGGGAGTGCCTTAAACAGCGCGACGAGATAGCTATACGGTTCGACGCTTTTTGCCTTGCACGTTTCGATCAGTGAATACAGGTTGGCTGCCGCATTTGCGCCGGCGACAGTGTCGTAGAAGAGCCAGTTTTTTCGCCCGACAGTGAACGGCCTGATTGCGTTCTCGCAAGCATTGTTCGATAGCGGCAAACAGTTGTCGCTGGGGTAGGCCTTGAGCTTCTCGCGCAGCAAGTCGCCGCGTTCGACGGTTACCACGCGCAACTCGCCCTTCATGGCAGCGAGCTCTGCGCGCAGCGCCTGCAGTTCGTCGGTGGGGGATGAGGATGGTGGTGGCATCGCCAAATTAGACCAGCGATGCCGGTTCGTGTTTCAGGTCACGCGCTGATAATAGCGCGTTGGATGCACGCGCATTGCCTCGATGTCGATGCCGTCGAGCAACCAATGCAGTTGCTCCGTGTGCAGCTTGAGCACGGCTTCCTTGCGCGGCCAAACGAAGCGGTCCCGCTCGAGCTGATTCATGAAAAGCCAAAAGCAAAAGCCGTTACGGTCCCACAGCAGCAGCAGCTTGATGCGATCGCGCCGCTGATCAGCGGCCCGGTGCCGCCGAACAGAGCATTGGCCGCTTTGAAGCAGAATGCGAAATCGCTGTAACGCACGCGCGTCCGGAAAAACGCGGGCGCAAGCACGCCAACTTGCGCATACATCGGCAACAACGCGATCAAAAAACCTCGAGCATGACATGATCAGAATCGACAATGACAAGGACGTGCGCCTGTCGATACGATCTCCCACATGCCCCATACGATGCCGCCCAGCGGTCTTACGATGAACGAGATCGCAAATATGCCGTACGCGGCGAGCAGCCCGGCCGCGCCATTGGACTTCGGGAAGAACACGACGGCAATGATCGTCGCCAGATAACCATACGACGCGTAATCGAACCATTCCACGAAGTTGCTGACGAAGCTCGCGCATGCGGCGCGTTTTCAGTAGTTGAGGATCGAGGCGTACTTTTGATTCGTTATACGAATAGATAATGGATTGCGTGTTCACGAGCTGACTCCTTCGGATGAAACCACACGCTCCGCGCTCCGCGCCGCCTTGAATTGCGGATGCCGCCGCGCCAGCAGAAAGTAAGCCGCGCCGCCGACAAGCAACGAGCACTCGAAGCTCAGATCGCCCCAGCCAAACACGTCTCGCATGAGGGGGCTGACGAAAGTCGGCGAGTTCGAAAACGCCAGCGATGCGCCAATCCCCAGCAGCCACGCGATGACCCCCGGTCAGAACATGCCGCCTGTGTACTAGTACCAGTTGCGCCGCTGCCCCACTTCATCCAGTCATCGTATAGTTGAGAAAGAAAAACTCGCCATAAAAGACGGTGAAGACACGGAACGACAGCGTGAACAGGGCGATGATCGCAAGCAACGTCACACGGTTGATGGGAATGCGCATCGCCAGCAAACCGAGTCCGGCTGTATAATCTTTCGGCACGTTCGCCGCGATGCTGCCGAGAATAATCGCAAACAACAAGGGCACGATGAACCACATCGGCAGAAAGACCGAAAGCTGACTCACCGGATCTTCTCCGAGCATGCCGCCGAGCGCCGTGACGAACAACACGCTGATGACTTCGCAAAACATCAGGGTAACGAACTGACCGCCATCTGGAGCGGTGTCTCCGGTTGAGAATTCTCGCTCGATCGTCAGCAATGGTTGCGGACTAACAAGGAAACGCTCGATAGCGGAAAGCAATGAAGGAGAAGCAAGGTCCTTCGCCGAGACCAATGCGGGAAGCATTCGCTTCCAGTTATCGATCCGCATACGTGCTTCCGCCAATTCAGCGGCACGAACGGATCGAATATCTAGCGAGACGAATTCCGGATAGACAGCACCGTCTTTGCTAGAAATTGAATCGGATAGGATAACTAACTCCCGTCGATCTTCGTACTGCACCCAAAAATTCACTAGACATCGGGCCTCAGCAATCTGTATATAGCGGGGCGCTCGCAAAAGGTAACGACTGCAGCGTCCGCTTCGAGAAGTACCCACTGATCGAGCAAGGGCCACCCATAAAACGTCAACCGACGTGCTAGCTTCGGGCTGAACGCTTCAAAGCGGTGGGCCGCGCGGACGGGCAAGCGCAAGCGGTACGGGTGGGTGTAGAAAATCTTCCATAAGCTCAATAACTTACGGACACTTACGGACGAGATTCGAAGTTTAGGACGTGAATTGACGAATTTAATGCGGACTTATGCGAATTGACGACTTTATTTCGTTGCGAGTAGAAATAAAAACGTCACGCGGCACGCGAAAATCCCGCGCCACAAAGAGTCTGAGTTGACAGATTTAATTTGCGCTACGGGTAACGCGGCTTGCTGCCGTCGATGTGACGGCGGCGATCGCGAAGTTGGATCGAGACCTCGCGTCCAACCGAGAGCTGGTGGCGTCGCTCGATGGCCGGATCGAAGCATTGATCCGTTCGCAAAGCGTGCTGCAAACCGAAAGCGAAGCCCTCATGCATGAAACGTGAGGTGCTACGGCAAGGCGGGTATCAGCGAGAGTTTTTCATCTCTCAAACGCCCGAGTTGGTCGCGCAGGCCGATGCGGTAATCGACGTTCAGGCGCTCGCCGCCTGAGTTTTCATCTTTTTTACCTTCAACCCTTGTGAGGAGCACCCCCACAAGTGCCCTCCTCTTTCACTTTTCGAGGAGCCTTGAATGGCTTATTTATGCACGGCACTCCGGCAGGTGGTGAGCAGTGAGGCTTTCCCGGTAATAGGCGACCCAGGGCCAACGCCACCCGCGAGGTACTCATTAACTACTACTTGCTGCCGGAACTGCTCGTTGTACTTCGCCATTAAAAACACCCCAAAGGTCAGATCGATGTCCAACTTTTGGGGTGCAGTTCATAATCGTCCCGTTGAAAAATAAACGCATGATCGTCATTTAACGATAATGGAAACAACGCGATTGATCGGCGTGAGCGCGGTAAACGCACGCCCCGACTGGCCGGCCGGAACGGACGGTCTAAATGATAACTCGTGAATTGAAAATCAGAATACAGGCGCAATCATCGGCGCGAATGCAAAACCTATGATATGCAGCGAGATCGATGAATCAAGTAGAAACGGAAAAATCGCCACTTTAATAATCCGCATATTAAAGCGTAGCGAAATGATTAATCCGGAAAAGACCGAAAAGCGCGCTATTTGAAAAATCCATGCGTCATTGAAGCGCAGCATGCAGAGACGAAAAAAGTGTCCACGCCGCATGCCGTGTTACAGTTTCGGTTCTTCGCTGGGGAGTAGCCGGCTTTCCGAAGCGCCCGGAGTGCAACGGAAAGCGCCCATGTCAACACACTCGGTCAAATGGCCGTGGCATGGGCAAGCCGCACAGATTGGCAAGACCATCGACGGAACGGACCTGAAGGTCGGGCGGCGCGTTCTGTCGTTCCATCTTGCCCGGCCAGAGCCCTGCTGATGAACCTCGTCTCCACAATCTTCCTCGCTTTCGCCATGTCTACGGACGCCTTCGCCGCAGCGGTCGGCAAGGGCGCGACCCTGCACAAGCCACACATTGCGGAAGCGCTCAAGACGGGCCTCATCTTCGGCGTCATCGAGGCGATCACGCCGCTCGTCGGCTGGGCGCTCGGGCGCGTCGCCGCGCAGTATGTCAGCGCGTTCGACCACTGGGTCACGTTCGGCCTGCTGGGCTTGCTCGGCGTGCGCATGATCCGCGAAGGTCTGAGCCGCGCGGAACACGACGACAAGCCGAAATCGCACTCGTTCTGGGTGCTCGCGCTGACCGGCTTCGCCACCAGCATCGACGCCATGGCGGTCGGCGCGGGCCTCGCCTTCATCGATGTCGATATCTTCTCGACTGCCGCCACCATTGGCTTCGCCACCATGCTGATGGTGACCATCGGCGTGATGGTCGGGCGTCTCGTTGGCGCGACTGTCGGCAAGCGCGCGGAGATCGTCGGCGGCGTGATCCTGATAGGCGTCGGCAGCGTGATTCTCGCGGAGCATCTCGGCTATCTGAGCTGATCGCGCGCAGTCGTTTCGGCTAAAATCGATGCGAATATATTAGCAACGACTGCATCGCCGCCGATATGATGGCGTTATGCACTTCGATAACGGCGCGCATTCATCTCGATGCCATCCGTCACAACCTGAATTTCGTCAAGCGCACGGCAGTTGCATCGCGCGTATGGGCGGTCGTGAAGGCGAATGCATATGGGCAGCATCGAACGCATTTTTCCATCGCTGAACGAGGCGGCAGGCATTGCGCTGCTCGATCTGGACGAAGCCGTGCGCGTGCGCGAACTCGGCTGGCGCGGCCCGATCCTCCTGCTCGAAGGCATTTTCGATACGCGCGATGTTGAAACGGCGGATCGTCATCGCCTGACGGTTACAGTGCATTGCGACGATCAGATCGATCTGCTCGCGGCGGCCAAACCGCGTCAGCATATCAATATCCAGTTGAAGATGAATTCCGGCATGAATCGGCTCGGCTTTCCGTCCGGGCGATTAAGTAAGTGCGCGCGTGGCAGCGTGCGTGCATCGAAGATCGAGGCGATCGGCGAGATTGGCCTGATAACGCATTTCGCCGATGCGGATCGAAGCGCCAATGACGCTTCGATCGACTGGCAAATCGACGAGTTCGATGCCGCCACCGAAAACCTGCCCGGCACGCGCTCGCTTTCGAATTCGGCGGCGGGGCGGTGTTGTGGCATCCGCGCGCGCACCGCGACTGGATCAGGCCGGGGACGATTCTCTACGGCGCATCGCCGACGGGCAGCGCACGGCATATCGAGCGCCTGTCACTGCGCGCCGCGATGACGTTTGCGAGCCGGATTATCGGCGTGCAGACGCTCGCGGCGGGCGAGACCATCGGCTATGGACGCACATTCGCGGCGGATCGCGCGATGCGCATCGGCGTGGTCGCGTGCGGTTATGCGGACGGTTATCCGCGTCACGCGCATCGTCGGACGCGTGTCGATGGACATCCTCACTGTCGATCTCACGCCGTGCCCCGAGGCGGGCATCGGCGCGCCGGTCGAGTTGTGGGGCGAGCAGGTCAGGGTCGATGAGGTCGCGGAACCGTCCGGTACTACCATAGGCTATGAGTTGATGTGCGCGCTGGCGCGGCGCGTGCCGGTGGAAACGACATCGGCACGCGTCGACTTTGGAAACGACGCTGACCGCTTGACCATTACGTAACGTAAGGTAAGATCCTATCTTCGAACACGCGCATCGAGGAACGGAGCCTCGAACATGCTGCTCAAAGTCAAAGAACTGGCCAAACGCAGCGGACTCACCGGCCGCACGCTGCATCATTACGATGCAATCGGACTGCTCGCGTCTTCGGAGCGCGCCGACAACGGCTATCGGCTATACGACCGCGACGACGTCACCCTCTGCATCGCATACAGGCGTTGCGCGGCTTCGGCTTGTCGCTGGCCGAAATCGGCGCTTTATCTGTCCCGGCCCGGCACTTCGCTGACCGAACTCATCGCCCGGCAAATTGCATCGCTCGATGCGCAGATAGACGAAGCCGTGAGCCTGCGCGCGTGGCTCGACACGCTGCACAGTATGTTGACGATGTTGACGAAAGGCGAGGAACCGGCGCTGGCTGACTGGCTCAATACGCTGGAGATGATGACCATGTTCGACCGCTACTTTTCGAAGGAAGAACTCGACCGTTTGCCGATGGTGCGCCAGACGCAAACGCAACCGTCCGACTGGATCGGACTCGTCGCCGATGTACGCGCGCTGATGGACGCCGACGTGCCCGCCCGCTTGCCCGCGCCCGTGCATTCGCCGACCGCTGGGGATGACGTTGCTTGCCCGCGATACGAACAACGACGCGCGCCTCTTCGCCAAGCTCAATCGCATGCACGAACAGGAGCCGTCGATGCAGCAGAGCATCGGCATCCGACGGACATGCGCGACTACGTGATCCGCCCCTTTCGGCGAGACGAAGATGGCGATCTACGCGAAGTATCTGTCGCCGGACGAGATGCGCTTTCTGCGCGTGAACTACGGCAAGCGCGCAATGGAATGGCCGCAACTGATGGCTGTTGTCCGCGACGCGCTGGATGCGGGCATCGCGCCGGGTTCGCCACGCGGGCGCGAACTGGCGCTTCGGCACCACGACCTGTTTTGCAGCTATGCGGGCGACGATCCGCGCACGCATGCGAACTTTCGCGCGGCGCTGACCCACGAGCCCGAACTGATGAAAAGCTCATAGGCCGATGAGCACATGATCGGCTTTATCCGCGTGGCGGCGCAGGCGCTGTGGATCACCAGCGCGCGTCGGATGTTCCCGGCGGCACAGAAGGCCGCGCATAACCCGCGGGCGTGCGTTCGAACTTCGCGCTCGGACACACCGCGTTCAACTCACCGAAGCCCGATATCGTGCCGTATCTCGGGCGCGATATCGGGCTTCGGCGGAAGACCGCCATCGATTCACCCGAAGCCGCGCAGCCAGTGTCCCGTCTGCGCCAGCGACACTTCCACATGCCAGCTTCCGCCTTCGCGCTGCTGACGCCACAACACTGCCGCCGCGCCGAACGCCATCAGGAAGCCGCTTGCCATGTCGAGCATTTGCATGGGCAAGACGCGCGGCTTGTTGTCGCCGGCTGCGTGACCTTCGGCATCGTCGAAGCCCATTGCGGTCTGCACGAGCGAATCGAAACCGCGCCGCCGAGGCCCACGGCCCGCGCGTGCCATACGCCGTCAGCGACGTATAAACGATGCCCGGCCTTTGTTCCGCCACGTCTTGCGGCCTGAACCCAAGCTCGCTCAAACCGCCCGGCCGATAGCCTTGCGAGAATTCATGCGCCTCATTGACCAAATGCCGAAGCGTGTCGCGTCCTTCTTCTGTCAGCAAATCGATATGCGCGGAACGCTTGCCACGACTCGTATCCGCAATCGCAGGAATATTCGGCAAATTAGGTGAGTTCACCAGCATCATATCCGCGCCAAAGGCAGCCAGCACGCAGCCACTGACCGACCCCGCGAGAATGCGCGTGAAATCTGGCACGCGGATGCCGTCGAGCGGACGCGCCCCGGCAGGTCGATGAAGGCGAGCGCGTCGTTAGTGAGTTTCGCCAGCTCCCATAAAGCGGTCAGCGAGCAGTTAGCGCGTATCGAAAGATGACATGTCGATGACTCTCCCGTGCGTGGACTGCCACATTGTTGGGTCGATTTGGCGATTCAGCTTGCGCGTCCCGCCATCGCCAATATGCGCTCCAGGTCCGGCAGATTAAACGGCTTGACGAGATGCGCATCGAAACCCACCGCGCGAGTGCGCGCCATGTTTTCGTCGGAGCCCAGGCGCGTGATCGCCGACGATCACGCGCTTGCCATCATCATTGTGCTGCCGCGCATGTGGTGAATCACGTCGAAGCCGGTCAGGCCGGGCATCGACAGATCGAGCAGGACGATCTGCGGCTGCGCTTCGTCGAAGCACGTCAAGGCTTCCCGTCGTAGGCGGCGCGCGCTGCGTGGCCGAGCATATCGACGAGCAGCGTCATGTTGTCGGCGGAGTCGCGGTTGTCATCGACGACGAGCACGTCGAGTTGCTGGCTCGACACATCCGCATGACTCTCGACGGCGGCGCGGCAATCTGCTCCGGCGCCTGCGCGAGCGGCAGCCATAACGTGAACGTGCTGCCTTGCCCCAGACCCTCGCTTTTCGCTTCGACATGGCCACCGTGCAGTTCCGTGATCGCGCGCACGAGCGTCAGGCCGATCCCCAGCCCGCCTTCGTCCAGATGTGCGCCCGGCGGATGCTCCTGCACGAACAGATCGAACATGATGGCGAGCACCTCCGGCGCCATGCGCCTTGTAAGCAGAGCGGATTCAACCAGTCGTCGCAACACCGGATTGTTGAACAGATTTTTAGGTATTCGTCCAGGGCTTCCGCAGGCGTCTTCCATCCAAGAGTTTTCCGCGGCCTTGAGTTCAACGTATTAGCAACGGCTTGGATTTCCCGA
>LELG01000144.1 GCA_001045575.1 Candidatus Burkholderia pumila | reverse complement strand
GAAAGGCCTGAAGGAATACATTCACTACTACAACCACGAGCGAATCAAGCTGAAAGCCCAAGGGGGCTCAGTCCCGTCGATTATCGAGTTTGCTTCGCTACAGCATAGCCATCAGTCTTCCAACTTTTTATAGGTGCGGTCCAGCGTCGACGGACACACGACTTTGAGGCTCGGAATGTGCTTAAACAACGGCGTCAGCATCTGGCTATGCTGAGTCGCCGCGGAAACCCGCGCCGACCATCGCACGGATGACGACGGGCGTTTCCGCTTTGCCGCCGAACATGTAGAGGAACTTCGCCGCTGACTGAAAATCTGGTCGAAGCACACGCCCATGAAGTCGATCAACGTCAGTTCCGCGACTGGGCGCATGCCGCACGCCGCCGCGCCGACATACGCGGATTCCGACAAAGATGTATCGAGCAATCTGTCGCCGTGCTTCGCATACAAGCCTTTCGTCACGCCGAGCACGCCGCCCCACGCATCTTTCTCGCCGTCCGCACCAGCGTCGCCGACAATGTCCTCACCCAGCACGATCACGCTCGGATCGCGCTGCATTTCCTGATCGAGCGCTTCGTTGATCGCCATCTTCATGCTCAGTTTGCGGGCCATGATGGTTGTCTCCGGGTTTGCGTTGACAATTAGTATTTGACGTAGACATCGGTGAGCAGATCGGCGGCGGTCGGCAGCGGCGCTTCCTTCGCTTCGTTCACCGCGCGATCGATCAATGCCGTGACTTCCTTGTCGATGGCATTGAGTTCTCCCGGCGCAATCACATCGGCCTGCGTGACGGCTTGCGCGAACTTCTTCAGGCAGTCCTTGTTCGTGCGGGTGTCGTCGAGCTCGCCCTGCGCGCGGTACGTCTGCGCATAACCTTCGAAGTGGCCGTAGAAGCGGATCACTTTTGCATTTGAGCAGCGACGGCCCGCCGCCTTCGCGCGCGGTGGATTTCCGCGTAGCCGTTGTTCTCGATCACGAAAAATCACCGGCAGATTCCATACCGCCGCGAGATTCAGGCTTTCTAGAAAGAAACGTGCCCTGATTCGATGCGCCATCGCCCGCGAACGTGATACCCACTTCGTCCTTTCCGCGAAACTTCGCCGCGAGCGTCGCGCCGCAGATCAGCGGTGCACCCATCATCCGGCGATATACATGGAGCCGCCCTTGCCGTTGCACGAACCACCCTTATTGCCGTAAATCTCCTTCATCATCTGCACGGGATCGACGCCCTTGGCGATGCAATGCCCATGTCCGCGATGCATTGCTTGCAATGCGGTCGCCATCGTTCAGATGACTCATGATGCCGACGCCCGCCGCTTCCTTGCCCGCTACAGATGCACGAAGCCGGGAATGTCGCCGCGTCCGAAATCGACGTGAAGACGCTCTTCGAAATCGCGGATCGTGCACACCTTGCGGTAGAAGCTCAGCAGTTCGTCCTTCGAAAGCGGTAAGCCGCCTGTGTGCTGTGCTGTCATCTCTGCCTCCTTGGGTGAGCTTTTGATTCAACGATGATTGACGCATCAGCCCGGATGACGCCGCGTATCGCATGTAGGCGGCGACATCGATACTGCGTAAAGCGTTTTCCCTGAGCCTGACAGTCACTTCGTCGCCCGCGCTGAAGGCGATTTCGCGTTCGCCGTCGAGCGCGACGATGCCCGCGCGCTGCTTCACGCGATGCGGCACGCCGTTTTCGAGCCGCGTCCAGTTGGCGATGGGCACGGGTTCCATGAGTCCGGGCGCGATGGGTGCGTTCAGCGTGAATTCACAACTGGCGTGCTCGCAGAGTTCGACGGGGATGCCGCCTTTTTCATGCCGTCCGAGCGGCTGCAATAAACCCGCAATGGCCGACACGCCGATGGCCTGCGGATCGGCATAAGACACGTAGACGGCGGCGAGCTGATCGATTCTCCACAGCGCCCGCGCGCCGATGAACTGCTCGTGCGAGATGACGGCATCGACCAGGGCAATGTCGTGGCGGACTTCGCTTTTCACAGCATTGCGAATCAGGACATCGAGCCGCTTGTTCGATGCGAGCGCGTTCTTCGGCGGAATACGGCTCGTCGCGTATAAGCCAGCCGCAAGACCCGAAATCGTCGACTCGCGCATTTCGGGGTACGCGTCGTTCGTTCCCGTCGATAAACCCGCGAGCGGCACGTCGCCGCATTCGCGCACGACCGCTCGATGCGTGCCGTCGCCGCCGAGCACGATCAGCACATCGACGCCGGCTTCGCGCATCATGCGGGCGGCGCGGCAGGTGTCATCGACACGCGCGGTCACGGGTGTGTCGAGAAAACTCGACGGCGGCAAGCGCGGCGTCCGAACCTTGTTTGCGCGCGAGATGGCGTTGCAACATGACCTTGAGGTCTTCGCGGTCCGGCATCATCAAGACGCGTTCGATGCCGCAAGACGCGAGCGACGACAGCAATCGCAGCACGATATCCACGCGATCCGCGAGCTGCAGGCTGTTCGCACACACCGCATGCGCATAGCGCAGTACATTCGAAAGCTCGTGCAGATTCCCCGGCTAGTCATGCCGATGCAAGCGCTCACGCGCCGCAGACGAAAGCGTCACGCGGTCGTCATCGAGCAGCTTGCGCAGCAGCCAGTCGAAATCCGTGCGCTCGCGCAACGGCGGCAGCGAGACGCGCGCGCCGTTCAGCCGGTAGTAGAGATCCTCGCGGAAGGTGCCATCGCGCATGCGCGCATCGAGCGAATGATGCGTCGACGAGATCACGCGCACATCGACGCAAACGGGCCGCGCTTCGCCTTCGCGCCCGCGCCGGAAAAGCTGTTCGGCAGATGTCCGAACAATTCGCTTTCGATCAGCGTTTCCGGAATCGCCGCGCAATTCACCGCGACGAACGGCCCGTTGCGCCGCAAACTCGCGCGGTGCAGCACCTTGGCGAAAAATACTCCTTGCCGGTGGCCGATTTCGCCGTTGACGAGCAGATTGATCGGCGAATCGACGAGCTTCCGCGGCGCGTTCCAGTTGCCGATGCAGCGCGGCATCGCCGCCGAGCGCCGCTAGCGGCGCGGGGATTGCTATCGCGCGTTGTTTCGGCGTGCTGGTCGAAGGCGTAAAAACACGGCGCGGGCGGTATCACGCTCAAATACAGCAGCGCGCGCAGCTCGCTCGGACGCGAATAGACGAAACGCCCGAGTTCTTCGATGCACGTATCGAACGGCACGCCGATCAGCGACGCGGCGGGCTCGTTCGGGAGAGATCCCGGCGCAACCGGCGAAAGCGGCCGGCCGATCTCCGCCGCCAGCATTTCATGCGCACGCCGGTTATGTCCGACGATGCGTCCGCGTTCATCGAGCGCGATCAGATATTCGTGATTCGACCTCGACGAATTCGGGCGCGGTGTTCAGCTTCAGGATTCAGTCCTGCCGATGCGTGCGCAGAAAGTTCGCGTTCTCGATATGCCGCGCGTAGATGCGCACGAGTTGCAGCGCGAGATTCTGGCTGTCGTGCGCCTGCGGCGAGACGAGCGCGGAAATATCGAGGATCGCGCTCAACGCGCCGCGCAAATCTAACAGGGGCACGGCGGTGCAGGTCAGCGGAATGTGTGTGGCATCGAAATGATCGATCTGATGCACGGTCAGCACCTGGCCCGTCGTCAGCGCGGTGCCGACGGAGCACGTGCCCGTGCCCGCGCCCGCTTCGCTCCATTTCGCGCCGAGATACAAGCCGGCACGGCGCAGCGCCGAATCCGTGCTGGTATCGCCGATGTAATCAACAGTCACGCCGAGCGCATCCGTCAGCAGCACGACATAACCTACCATGCCGGCCACTTGTCCGTACAAGGTTTCGAGCCCGTGCCGTGCGATCCGCGCAAAATCGTCGATGCGCTGCTAATGCTCGCGCAGCCGCGTCTGCGGCAGGAGGCGCGTCTCCTGTGCCGCAGACGCGGCTGTTCCCGAGCAATATGATGCTTGAATCAACCACGTGCGTCATGCGGCGGGTACGCTGCGCCGCAGTGCCATAAGAACGGAGAGGATGCGTGACCAAAATCGCGTATGAAGATTTCGAACGGCAGGTCGTTTCTCATCACATCCTTAAGGAGGGCAATGTGTACGAGAACGGCGCGGCGCTCGTGGAGCGCGCGAACCGGGGATCGAAGAGACAGGAGGTCGATGTGCTGAACGTCGAAAGCCTCTCGACCTTCGGCGCGGGCGACGATACCAGCGTCAGCCACTGGTACTCGGGCATTCGGGTCTGGTATCGCGTCGCGGGTTAGTCGCGGCTTGGAAACGCGCGCTCAGCCGCGTCCGACGAACGGCATCTTCGTCGCCATCACGGTATGGAACAGCACGTTGGCGTCGAGCGGCAGATTCGCCATGTACAGCACCGACTGGCCGACGACCTTCACTTCCATCATGGGTTCGACGGCGACCTTCGTCGTTTGCCTGCGGCACGCCCTTTTCATGCGCGCCGACAGTTCGGTGAACGCGTTCCCGACATCGATCTGGCCAACGGCGATATCGTACTTGCGGCCATCGAGCGAAGGCGGATTTCGTCAGGTCCTGAACCGCGTGTTTCGTCGATGTATACGCTACCGAGTTCGGACGCGGCGCGCTCGCCGAGATCGAGCTGTTTGTTGATGATGCAGCCGCCCATCGGCGATTGGGATTTCATGGTGCGGAAGGCTTGCTGAAGGCACCAGAACATGCCGTTCAGGTTGACGTTGGCGACGCTCAGCCATTGCTCGGGCGTTCAGTCTTCGAACGGTCTCGGTGGATTGCTCACGCCTGCGTTGTTGAACAGCAGATTGACGCGGTCGAAGCGCTCGACCGTCGCCGCGAACAGTTTCTGCACCGATTCGGGATCGGACACGTCGATCGGCACGGCGAGTGCGATGACCCCGTCACCGAGCAGCGCGTCCGATTCCGCTTCCCGCTCCGGT
The DNA here is from genome assembly GCA_001045575.1 of Candidatus Burkholderia pumila. Classification (GTDB taxonomy): domain Bacteria; phylum Pseudomonadota; class Gammaproteobacteria; order Burkholderiales; family Burkholderiaceae; genus Caballeronia; species Caballeronia pumila. The sequence goes on along the minus strand of LELG01000144.1, from coordinate 3,592 downwards.
GACGATGGCAATGAGTGAGGACTGCCTGGCTGCGTCCGACATATCGGCGTTCTCCTATTGTGGCGCGCGCGATTCGTGATCGGGAGAACATTATCGGCAAATGTGCGGCTTTGTTGCTTTCAGCCTGTTCACAGCTTCTTCGGCTTCTTCAGCGGCGGGAAACTTCCTTTGTCACCGTGCCGCTGGCGGACGCCGTGTGAATCGCACTGCCGTCGCAGAAGACGGCGGTCATGATCATCGGCACGACCTGCTTCACCACCGCCGTGCTGCCCGATTCGTGCACGTGCTGTTCGACGACGTCCGCGGGCGCCATCACCACGACGCCGTAAGCGGAATCGCCGACGGGTTGGCCGCTGCCGGTCTTGAACATCACATCGCCCTGTTCGTAACCGAGCACGGCGTAGACGCGGAAGCCCCATGCCGTCAAACCGTTGCCGGACGTGTGCTTGAACGCGTTGACGGAGTTGACTTCGACGCGCATGGGCTTCACATCGATCAATTTGTCGGCTACGAGCGGCGCAATGAAGCGATACCCGCTGGACTTGCAATCGAGCTGCGATTCGAAAGACGTAGCGTGGCTGATGCCGGGCAATAGCGCCCCGACCACGGTAGTCAGCGCGGAGAACTTGGCGAGATGAACGGTTTTCATGGTAGCGGTACGTGACGACGTAAGGCGACGGTTACGAAAAGATAAAGCCAATTTTACGAAGCCGCTGCGTTTTGATGATTGTCTCGCGGCACCGCGTTCGATGCAATTAGCGAGCCAATCTGCCGGCCCGGACGTCGCGCACGCGCCGCATGGTTCCCGCAAGGGATTGGTCTGTTGTTATTAGTTGGTCGTGGCGCCACGTTTTCGCTTTTGCCCGTGCAGTGATTTCTACAATCGCGTTTGTAGCAAAAGCATGGTCAGCATCGCGCGAATCGTTTTTCGGGTCTGTACGCGCAGCCTCAGTCCCTGTTTTCACGGGCATTCGCAGAAGTGGTTATAATAATATAGGCGACTTCTCCCACCGAGGAATGCGCGAATGATCGCGCTCTCCGACTTTTCCATCACGAAGAAATGGCCGCGCAGCATCCCGAGCACATCCAGCTTTATTCGCTGCCGACGCCTAACGGCGTGAAGGCGTCGATCATGCTCGAAGAGACCGGCTTGCCCTACGAGCCGCCTCTCGTGCGCTTCGACAATAACGATCAGTTGTCGCCCAAATTTTTGGTCGCTGAACCCAAATAACAAGATTCCAGCGATCATCGATCCCGATGGCCCGAACGGCGAGCCGCTCGCGCTGTTTGAGTCCGGCGCGATCCTGATCTATCTCGCGGCGAAGAGCGGGAAGTTCATGCCGGAGGACATCGCGCAACGTTATGAAGCGCTACAATGGCTGATGTTCCAGATGGGCGGCATCGGCCCGATGTTCGGGCAGGTCGGCTTCTTCCACAAGTTTGCGGGCAAGGAGTACGATGACAAGCGCCCGCGCGATCGATACGTCGCGGAAGCGAAGCGGCTACTCGGCGTGCTGGATAAGCGGCTGGAATCGCGCGAATGGATCATGGGCGACGAATACGGCGTCGCGGATATCACCACGTTTCCGTGGGTGCGCAAATCTCATCGGTTTTTACGAGGCGCGGGATCTGGTGGATTTCCACGCGTTTGCGAATGTGCAGCGTGTGCTCGATGCGTTTCTCACGCGGCCGGCCGTGCAGCGTGGGTTGAACATTCCAAAGCGGGATTGACCTGGCGGAATGATACGACCGCACATGCGAGGCACGTGCGGATCTGTATTTCGCACAGGTTGGCGCCGCTTAGAACCGCGTGCGCAGCCCGACGCGCGCAATCCTTGATTAAGACCGTCCGACGGCGCGGTCGGCCCTTTCAGCCCCATATCAGCGGGCGACCGAGGGCGCCTGCTGATAGACCGTCATGGGGTAGACGGTCGTGCGCTTGGACAGGAAGTAGTCGCCGGTCAAGCCGAACTGATGCGCGTGGTTGTTCGCGAGCACCTCATTGCCCTTCATATACCCATAGCTGGCGCTCAGGCTGACGTTCAGCCGTATCAGCCAACTTGCGCCGGCGGAGCCTTCGATTACACTGGCTCCGTTGGCGTTGTTTTTCACGGTCACGAACAGCGCGCTCACCAGCAGCAGGCCCATCTGATAACGCGCGCCCGCGCCCCAATTGCGAACGCTGACCTGCGGACCAATGACGCCCGCCGTCACCGGATACTTACGAACGTGTACGCCGCGCCGCATCGGCGCCGGAGTTGCCTTTCGCGTAGTCGACGGCGAAGCTCATCGAATCGCCGCGGCCCACGGAACCAGGAACGCCGCCGAAGCCGATGAACATGGTCGTGATAAGCAGCGAGCGGCGGCGCTGCGGCACATATTCCGCAACCAGCGTCATCGTGTTCGGCATGGCCGCGCCGAGTCCGATACCGGTCAGGAAGCGCAGCACCATCATCTGTGTCACACGTCCTGCGCGAGCGCCATCACCAGACTGCCGATGCCGAAAATTAGTACCGACGCGACGAGCACTGTCTTGCGGCCAAGCCGGTCCGACGACGGTCCGGCGATCAGCGCGCCGAGCACGAGTCCGAGCGGCGCGGCACTCATGACGATGCCGAATGTCAATTTTGCGAGATGCCAGTCGTGCACGACGGATGGGGCGATGAATCCCATCATGACGACGTCGATACCATCGGCCGCCACGATGAAGAACACAGAATGACGATCAGGATGGATCTGTATGGCGCTGAGGTGCCGCTCGTCGATGCACGCTTTGAAGTCCACAATCTGATGGGGATGAGTCACGGCTGTCTCTGTTAATATTCGATGTTGGGCGCACCTATTGATGCTAACCAATCACCATTAACGCAATTTTGCGGGTATCTGAGAGCGATTTTTCGCATCAATCAGAGCGTTCGCCCGGACGCAATTTGAGGAGATGCTGGCTTGGATGTCATCACACATGTGCGCACATTCGCCGCCGCGTCGGCGGCATTTCCGAGCCGGCGCCGAAGCCACGCTTGCAGCCATCCGTGATGGTCCTCGTAGGGGATATGCGCCTCGTGGAATGAGGTGCGGTCGGCGGCAGGCATCGGCAGATTTGCTTGGACGCGATCATATTTAATAAGAATGATTCGCTGTTTATATAAACAGCCTGCAATCTGGCAGCAATGTTGTTGGGTGTCCGGGACTGGCCATGCGCGTCACGTCTTTTGACGCCACACGACGCGAATCTCGCCGCAGGTTCACACAATGTCATCTGACGCGCGAATTCCGCACGCCGGCTAAAAAGCGTTGAGCATCAACGTGTTGTCCGTAAGCGGTCAGCGAACCCGTCTTGACGGACGATGGGTTACGCGACAGACGTGAGAGGTTGCCAGTTATGAGGCAGCAGTGAGAAATGCTGCGATGTCGCTTGCCTGTGGGTCGGCAGGCGTGTCAGGATGTCTTTGAGATACGCATGGGGTTCGTGGCCGTTGAGTTATGCTGAGCGGATGAGGCTCATGATCGCAGCCCCACGTTGGCTAGCGCGGAGCGACCCTGCGAACAACCAGTTGGCTCTGCCGATGGCCGATGGACGTATTTGATTTTC
>LELG01000143.1 GCA_001045575.1 Candidatus Burkholderia pumila | reverse complement strand
CCAAGTGATGGCGCGCCCGGCCAGTACATCGCTCTTCGGCCTGTCAACCGATACACCTGCTTTGCACTTCGTCCCATGCAACACCTCCTTGATCAAAGGTGTTGCAACGACCGGTTGAATCCGCCTTATCTTATAATCGACAAGTTAATTGTCCCACGGCGTCTCTTTGCCGCCCTGTGCGAAACCGCCGCGCCCTCTTGATTCTGCGGCTTTTTTTACATCAAACCGTGTCGTTTCGTTCGTTGCCGGCCGCCGATGGAATTAGCAGTACCGGCAGCGTGGCCTGCCGCAGACATTGTTCGGCGATGCTGCCGACGATCAGTCGCTGAAAGCCCTTGCGTCCGTGCGTGCCCATGACCAGCAGATCCGCATTGAACGTCTGCGCGGCGGCGATGATGAGCGTCACCACATCGTTGCTGGCGGTGGCTTCAACGGTGACGACACTTCGCCGGGGTTACGCCGCGCTGCTTCATTGCGTCGGCGGCTTCGCGGGCGAGCTGCGCGCCCTGTCCCATCAGGCTGGAGTTCAGCGTCGACGGGTCGTAGCCGGGTACGTCCATCATAATATATATATATATATATATATATATATATATATATAGCGGACCGCTTTCGACGACGTACGTAGTAAGGCTACAACATCGAGCGATGTGTGGCGGCAAGGTCAACGGCGGCCTGCAAGGCGCATTGCAAGATGCGTCTGCCTTCTATGGCGACGAGAATCCGTTGAAACATGGCGCGTTCGTTCTCCTTGTGATGTCGAACCAGTGTCGGACTTTGCAGAATACCGGAGCACGGCGCGAACCCACCCGTCGTTCCGGCGACTAAGTCGATTAGACGCAAGTCAGTACGTACAATTCGGCTTGCCGCCATCAGTGACCGTTTAAAAACCGGCGCGCGACCCTTTCCGCCTCCATCAAGCCAATTGCATGTCCACGACGACTCTGCCTCAAACGCAGCCATCGCCCGCCTTGCCTTTCAAAGCCGCGCTTTACGCGATGCTCGGCATCGCCCTCGTCAACATGCTCGTCACGCTCGATCAGACCGTAGTCAGCACGGCGCTGCCGTCGATCGTCGCGGAACTGCACGGCTTCGAGTTCTATGCGTGGATTGCGAGCGCGTATCTGCTGGCGTCGGTGGTGACGGTGCCGATGTTCGGGCGGCTGGGCGATTACTTCGGCCGCAAGCGCTTCGTGATCACGGCGATCATCACGTTCACGGTGGCGTCGGTGCTGTGCGGACTCGCGCCGAGCATGCTGTTCCTAGCGCTCGCACGCGGGCTGCAAGGCATCGGCGGCGGGATGATGGTCGGCACCGCGTTCGCCTCGATTCCCGATCTGTTCCCCGATGCCCGCAGGCGCGTGCAATGGCAGATCAGGCTGGCGGCGACGCACGGCATTAGCCGGCCGGTGGGGCCGTCGCTCGGCGGCTGGATGAGCCAGCACTGGGGCTGGCGCTCGACCTTCCTGATCAATCTGCCGGTCGGCGCGGCGGCGCTGTCGTTCACGCGGGCATCGACGCCACATCTGTGGATCGAGTTGCCGATGGGCGCGACCGGCATCGGCTTGGGCTTCATCCTCAACAACATGAACATGTTCGGGCAGGAGATTGCGGGCCGCGAGCGCTCTTCGGCATCACCACGGCGCTGCTGCAATCCATGCGCATAGTCGGCGGCATAATGGGGACGAGCATTGTCGGGACTATCGTCGCGCATCATTACACAAGCGTCGTCGGGCGCACGATCAGCGTGCTCGACGCGCCGGCATCGTCGCAATGGCTGCCGCGTTTCGACGATCCGCGCATTCTCGTCGATGAAGCGCTGCGCGAAACGCTGATGCACGACCTCGGCGCGGCGGGCCTCGACACGTCCGCGTTATTCGATGCGGCGGGGGGTGTCATCGATTCATATCGGCACCGGACGACTGACCGCCGTGGCGGCGCTCGCGGTCGGTTTGCTCGTGCGGCGGATTTCGCACATCACGTTCCGGAAGGCGGCACGTCGTCCGATGAATTAAAGTTCGCCGCGCATCCCGTTTGCTAGCGAGGACGAAACGCGCCGCACGGAACGCTTCCGCGCGGTGCGAGCCATTCGTTCAAAGTGCCGATGCCGCGTTCTTCCCAAGCCGGCACGCGACATGCCATGGTCGCTTTCCACATACACCGAACGCCTGCATGGCGCGCGGTTCCATCCAGAATGAGGAGCTGACATGAACACACCGGAGAAATGCTGATTGGCGCATCGGGCCGTGCGAGGCACCGATGCGGCGCTCCACGTGTACGACCCCGCGCATCGTGTCGACTTCGATCCCGAATTCGGCGGCGACGCGAAAGAAGTCAACCGCGTGCGAACTGGCTGAAGCCGCATTCGATGCCTATCGCAGTGCGCCATACGAGACCCCCGCGCAATTTCTCGAAGCGATTGCGGACAACATTATTGCGTTCGGCGATTCGCTGATCGAACGTGCGCACGCCGAATCTGCGCTGCCGAAGGCACGGCTCGAAGGCGAGCGGACGCGCACGGTCGGACAATTGCGGCTGTTTGCATCGCTCGTGCGCGAAGGGCGCTGGCTCGCGGCGACGCTCGATTCCGCGCAGCCCGACCGCAAACGCTGCCGCGCTCGGATTTGCGTTTGCAGAAGATTCCCGTCGGACCAGTCGCCGTGTTCGGCGCGAGCAATTTCCCGCTGGCGTTTTCGGTCGCGGGCGGCGATACGGCATCGGCGCTGGCGGTGGGCTGTCCGGTTATCGTGAAATCGCATCCGGCGCATTTGGGCACCTCGGATCTGGTCGGGCGTGCGGTGCAGGAAGCCGTTGCCGATACCGGTCTGCCCGAAGGCGTGTTCTCGCTCGTCGTCGGCGCGGGTAACGCAATTGGCGAGGCGCTCGTCGCGCATCCAGCAATTGCCGCAGTCGGTTTCACCGGCTAGCGGCGCGGCGGGCTGGCGCTGGTGGAGCTCGCATCGAAACGAAACGGCCGGTCCCCATTCCTCTGTCTATGCCGAAATGAGCAGCGTCAATCCGGTTTTCGCGCTGCCTGCGGGGCTGGAAAAGAAGGGAAGGGCGATACGCTCGCGGTGGCGTACATCGACTCGGTGGCGCTCGGCGTTGGCCAGTTCTGCACGAATCCGGGCCTCGTGTTCGCGCTGGACTGGCCGGACCTCGAAGACTTCATCGATCACGCCGCGACGGCCATCTGCAAGAAAGAAACGCAGACGATGCTGACAGCGGGAATCGCGGGCGCGTACAAGTCGGGCATCGAGGCGCGTGACGCATCGGGCGCGCAGCAGATTGCAACGGGCGTCAAGGGCGATGTCGCGAGCGGCGCGTTGCCGGTGCTGTATCGCGTGAGTGCGGAGCAGTTCATGGCGACGCCGCATCTCACCGACAAGATTTTTGGGCCGACGTCGGTCATCGTGACCTGTCGTGACGAAGACGAACTGATCGCCGTGACGCGCACGCTCGAAGGCCAGTTGACCGCGACCTTGCTGATGGAGAACGACGACGCCGACATTGCAATTGCGCGGCGTCTTCTGCCAGTGCTCGAACGCAAGGTCGGGCGCATTCTTGCGAATGGCTTTCCGACCGGCGTCGAAGTGTCGTATGCGATGGTCCACGGCGGGCCGTTTCCGGCGACATCGGACAGCCGTTCGACTTCATTGGCGCGATTGCCATCGAACGATTTCTAAGGCCGGTGTGCTATCAGGATCTGCCCGAAGCGCTCGCGGATGACAATCCGTTGAGCTTGTGGCGGTTGAGGGATGGCGAGCTGGGGCCGAACTGAGGCGACTGCGGCTAGCTTCGACATATCCGCCACGCGATTAGAATGCCTTTATTCGCGTGGTGGATATTCGTTCATTAGTTTGACACTCCATCGCGTGGTGAATATGCTTCGGTGTTTATTTATCGCCAGCCTCATCACGGAGACCTCCCGCATGCCCACATCCGACCGCCGTTACCCCGATTCCGCCATCCGCACGCTCGACCCGCGCTTCAACGCGTTGCGCCTGCCATCATCATCGGTGGAATGTCTTTACCAGGGCGCGCGCTGGTCGGAAGGGCCGGTCTGGTTCGGCGATCAACGCTGCGTGCTGTGGAGCGACATTCCCAACAACCGCATCCTGCGATGGGATGAGGAAACCGGTGCGGTCAGCGAATTCCGCAAGCCATCGAACAATGCAAACGGCAACACGCGCGACCGCGAAGGCCGGCTTGTGACGTGCGAGCATCTGACGCGCCGCGTGACGCGCACCGAATACGATGGCTCCATCACCGTGCTGGCCGATCAGTACGGCGGCAAGCTGCTCAATTCACCGAACGATGTCGTCGTCAAATCCGATGGCTCGATCTGGTTCACCGACCCGACCTTCGGCATCAACGGTTTTTACGAAGGCGAGTTTGCGGAGCCGCAACTGAAGCCGTGCGTGTATCGCGTCGACGGTCAGACGGGCGAGATCACGGTGATGATCAATGACTTCATCAGCCCGAACGGTCTCGCGTTCTCGCCGGATGAATCGGTGCTGTATGTGGTCGAATCACGCTCCGCGCCGCGCACGATCTGGGCGTTCAATGTACTTGACGGCGGACGCAGGCTCGGTGAGCGGCGTCTCATCATCGATGCGGGCCCGGGTACGCCGGACGGCTTTCGCATGGATATCCACGGCAATCTGTGGTGCGGCTGGGGCATGGGCGATGCCGAACTCGACGGCGTGCACATCTTCACCGCGCAGGGCGAAGCGATCGGGCATATCGATCTGCCGGAGCGTTGCGCGAATGTTTGCTTTGGCGGGAAACATCGCAACCGGTTGTTCATGGCTGCGAGTCATGGGTTGTATTCGCTTTACGTGAATACGCAGGGCGCAAAAGGCGGCTAAACCTTCTCCATCACCCGTTCCGGATGCGCACTCGGCCCAAATCCGAACCGCGCATACAGCCCGTGCACATCCGAGGTCATCAGCATCATGCGGCGCAAGCCCTGCACGTCGGAATGCGCCATCACGCATTCCATCATCCCACTTGCCGAGTCCCGCGCCCTGATGTTCAGGCAACACGAACACATCTGCGAGATAGGCGAACGTGGCCGTGTCCGTAATCATACTGCAAGCCAATCGGCGCATCGCCCGTAAAATAAAAAGGCCGAACGCGAGCCAATGCCGCGCCGCGCGTTACATTTTCTCACGCACAATACCCGGAGACCACGCCACTTCGCTCAGGTACTGGTGCACGACATCGAAATCGAATTCGCCGATCTCGGTCGTCACACGGTAATCGCCTTTCGTCCACTGCATCGCGCCGCTCCATCTTGTGTGATGAGGCGACGAGCATAGCTCAGTCGCGCGCGTGCTTTGACATCGGCGCGAGCAGGAACAGCGATGCCGCGAGCTTGCATACGATCGCTGCGCCGCTGATTGACCGCCGCCGGGAATATGGTGCCATTACAGCGCAAGCGTCGGCGCGACGAACGCCACGTTGACGAAGCCGAACACGACCGTCAGCCAGCGCGCCCACTGCAAACGCGCGGCGACGCATCCGTAAAGCAGCGCGACCAGCACCTTCGATACGATCGATGCCGCCACCGGATGACTCGCCGCATCGCCGGGCCAAGCCGGCCATCAGCGTCAGCGCAAACTCGGCCCACGACAGCGCTCAGGCGGTGCCGAGACAGGCGAGAGCGCAAATGAAGCACGGTTCGGACGTGGAACGCGCCGGTTCGGCTGGGCGGGCGTCGTCGAGAACGTCGACCTGATCCTCGTAGCCGTCGTAAGTTCTAGAGTGTGCTCATTTGGCCGTCCCCCTTTCTTCGTTGTTCGTACGCGGCTGCGTTGGGTCTGTCGCTCGCGCGTTCGTGATAAGGCGCAAATGGCGTGCCACTTCGTCGAGTCGAGGAACGGGCGTTGCTTGCAAGCTAATCAAGCGCAACCATGAAAGGAGCCCATAATGAGTGAGAGCAAAGAGAAACGCCCGCATGCTGATCGCGACGACGAAACCGTCGACAAGGCTGTGGAAGACACTTTTCCCGCCAGCGATCCGCCCGCGACCGGCGGCGTCACTCGTATTGAGTCAGACGATGAAAAGAAAGGAGATGACAAATAACGCCAGCCGATTTACATGACCGTTGCTCATGCCACGCCGCGTTACGTGATCTGCGCGAAACACGAATGAGATGACACGTAACGGCGGCGATTTTTTTGCCCGCTCAGGAACGGTCGATTTCGATCAGCCGAGAAGGCCGTAGATGATTGAGCGCATAGTGCTTGCGTCCGCGCAGGGTATGGCCGTGCACATCGCGTCCTTCGAAACGCAGGCGGTCTTCTACTTCCGGTACCAGCGGCGCGACCATGCCGCGATCGATCATCCGCCAGCCGCGCTCCAGCATGAGCAGCAGGCCGTTGCGGCCCGGACGGCTGTCGAAGCCGCCGAGGCCGTTGTCGGGTGTCGGGACGAAGTTGACCGTCGTCGCGTTCGATGCGATCACCGAGTCCGGCTCGCGCGCCAGCATCTCTTCTTCACGCTGGGCGTGGATGCTCTTGGCATCGGCATCGACGGTGTCATCCAGCGTGTCGTTATTGCGGACGTCCGCGCCGCGCGGTCTGCGTTCGCGCTCGCCTTCCGGACCGATGGTCGTATCCGCCGATTCCGGCAGCGCCTGTTTCGCGTACGCGCCTGCATGAGCCTCGTCGCCGGCTGCGACGGTTTGCGCATCGCTCATTTTCACGTGCGCGGTCTCGGCGCCCGGCGTCTTGATGGGGCTGTCCGCCGTGCGATCCGTCTGCTTGTCTTGCGGCTCGTTTGCTTTAGCGTTGTTCATCGCATGCTACGTTGATTAACGTGAATCATCTTCGCTGACGCAAGACTCGTTCCGGTTATTTGGCGACGGAACCGCAAATCTTGTTGCAGGGCAGCCTCGTTCGGGCATCAAAATTTCCAGCTTTTATTTCGAACCCAAGCGCATTTCATACAAATATAATTTAAAATCTGTCGACGGCAAAGCGCAAGTCGCGCGAGGCGTGCAATACAGGAGGGCGCGTCGTCTGGCTGTCGGGCATTGCGATTCGAACGAGCAGGGCACTTTGACACGGGTGACTCATGCAACACGATGCAGCTTTTCACATCGAGGCTACCTTCTCAACTACGCGCTCGCCAGGGCCCGGTGATGGCAGCTATTAACTTTATTTCGTGATCTCGCACACGAGCGATGGCGAACTCGTCGCCAATCGCTTCTTCCCCGCAGAGTTGCGATTCCGCAGCGAGGACGACGCCATCGCGCATGCGCGCGACTGGGCCGTGCGATGGATCGACGCCAGCAACGTCTCCATGCGGTCATGAGCGTTATGCCCCTCTTGCGACGACGTTGACGGCACGCGGCAAGCGCGCGCGAAAACGGTTACTCTTGGCACTTGTGCGCTATGCACCCCGCACGCGGTGGCCGTTCTCATGCTTCGACACCGATATGCAAAACAAGCCTCCTCCGCTCGACGTCACACCGCCGCACGCCGTTTCACATGACGGCACTTCGCTTGGACCGCACGAATGGGGTTTGTCCCGCATCGTCGCGGATCTGCGGCAGTCGCGGGAAGAGTTGCATCGCACGCGGCATCCGCTGGGCATTCGTGAGTTGCCTTCGCGCGAGGCGATCAAAACGATCGTCAACGGCCTGCGTTCTACGCTCTTTCCCACGCACTACGGCGCGCCCGATCTGACCGACGAAAGCGTCGATTACTATGTCGGCCAGACGCTCGAAAGCACGCTGCGCCTGCTGCATGAACAGATTCGCCGCGCGCTGCGTTTCCTGCCCGAAAACCGCGATACGAGCGATGCCGAACTGAGCGCGCAGGCCTTCGCCATCGCGCGTCATTTCGGTACGCAGTTACCGCAGATTCGCGCGCTGCTTGTGTCGGACATTCAGGCCGCGTTCACCGGCGATCCGGCGGCACAACATATCACCGAGATTCTGCTGTGCTATCCGGGCATATGGGCGATGACGCATCATCGTCTGGCGCATGCGCTGCACAAGCTCGGCGTGCCGCTGCTTGCGCGCTTCATCAATGAGATTGCGCATTCGCTGACGGGTATCGACATTCATCCGGGCGCGACTATCGGGCCGAGCTTTTTCATCGATCACGGGACGGGCGTGGTGATTGGCGAGACGGCGGTCATCGGACAGCATGTGCGCGTGTATCAGGCGGTGACGCTCGGCGCGAAAAGCTTTCCGTCCATGAGTGATGGCTCGCTCGTCAAGGGCAATGCGCGGCATCCTATCGTCGAGGACGATGTCGTCATCTACGCAGGCTCGACCATTCTCGGGCGCGTGACCATCGGCAAGGGTTCGGTCGTCGGCGGGAATGTGTGGCTCACGCATAGCGTGCCGCCGGGCAGCAACGTGTCGCAGGGGAAAGTGCGCGAAGGTGACGGGGCGGATGCGCCGAGTCACGGCTTCGGCACCTAGTCTTTTTAGATGCGAAAAGGCCTGCAAATGTGAACTGCCCCCCAAAAGTTGGACATCGATCTGACATTTTGGGGTGTTTTTCATGACGAAGTACAACGAGCAGTTCCGGCAGCAAGTAGTTGATGAGTACCTCGCGGGTGGCGTTGGGACAGAGGTGCTGGCAGCGCGATATGGAGTTGGGCGCTCTGTGCGT
>LELG01000142.1 GCA_001045575.1 Candidatus Burkholderia pumila | reverse complement strand
GGTACACGCTTCCTTCAGACCCCGCCTCACGACGACGCCCTTGCGTGTCGCTAATCCTTCACCACCATCAGGTTGGACAGGGGACTCCCACCCCCAAGCTGTTGCGCATGCGCGGCGCACTAAAAAACCGCCTGCAGGCGGGTCATATCCGAGGTCTCGCTCCGCACTCGCGTAGGAACCTTCGCGAAGGGGCGCCGCGCAGCCATCGCAGCTGGCGCCACGTCGCTGAATACTATTAACGCTTGTTGACCGAGTCCTTGAACGCCTTGCCAGCCGTGAACTTAACCGTCTTTGCGGCCGAGATCTTGATGGATTCACCGGTCTTCGGGTTGCGGCCGGTGCGCGCTGCGCGCTTGCCCGAACCGAAGCTGCCGAAACCAATGAGCTGAACCGCGTCACCCTTGGACACCGTCTTCTTGATGACTTCGAGCAACGTGTCTAGCGTTTCACCGGTTTGAGCCTTGCTGGTGCCGGTCTGAGCGGCTACGGCGTCGATCAATTCCTGTTTGTTCATTAAAGTTCCTTTATCAGTTTAAGTTTAACACGAGCAGCGCGAACGCGCCGATTGATTATATGTGCGCAAGCCGTGCCATCGAGTGAGAAAGCCCCTTCCAGCGGACGTTTCCGGCTGTTTCGCGACGCTTTCGCGGTCCTTTGCGACCCCGCAACTGTACTACTACACATGATAGCTTTCGCGCCGCCTCTACATGCGGCGCTTGGTATGATAACGTAGCGCAAACCCAGTCAGGGTAAGGATTTCAAAGATTTACCCTTAAATTTTCGGGGCTTTCCGCGGCGTTCTTATATCGATTCCGCGCACGGTTTGATGTTTCGCCAGCGGAAGATCGAAAATTGCCTGCCGTTGGTTTTTGCCAACGTTCGTGCGGAGTGCGTCGTAATATCGCTGGAAGCCCTGTCCTTATTGGCTTCGGCGCAGGCAGTGTCCAATTTTTCCGCTTGTTTTCGATGGCCGCATCCACGGTTTGCATCCGCATTTCAGCATGACCGACTCGTCGACTTCCGCTCTCTTTGTGCTTCATGCTCTGCCTTCGCGCTGGCAGGACAAGCACGTCTTCACCTTTGTCGATCATTGTTTTGGCGATGGCGCGCGGGTTTTCGCTTTGTTGCGGCTGTGGCGTGAGGATCCGTCGCGTTGCGAACGGCTGCATGTCGTTGTGACGGGCGGCTTAAGTTTGCTTGATGCGCCATCCTCCGAAAATCTGAAGAACATCTGGCCGATGCGAATGCCAGGCGTGCATCGGATCGATGCTTGAGGCATGGCACGTGGCGCTGACACTCGCCATCGGCGATGACGACATGCTGCCCAAATTGTGGGCACGCGTCGATGCTTTCCACATCGATGCGCTTTCGACTAACGAGGCTAAGCCGCACGCCAAAACGCTGGCTCGCTTCGCCGCTGATGATACAACGGTCACGGCACCCACTTCGTTGGAAGGTGCGTTGCGCGCCTCAGGATTCGAATGTCACCGCATGGACGACAACACGCTGACCGCGCAATTCGCGCCGCGCTGGCGCGTGCGCCGGCACGAACCGCCACGCGCCGCCGATGTAGCGACGCGTGGAGCCATTGTCATTGGCGCGGGACTCGCGGGTTGCGCGATGACATCGCGGCTCGCGTCGCGCGGGTGGCGCGTAACCTTGATCGATCGCTACGCCGCGCCTGCGCGCGACGCTTCCGGCAACCCGGCGGGCGTGTTTCATCCGATCGTCTGGCCAGACGACAGCGTCGCGGCACGACTGACGCATGCCGGTTTCTCGCACGCCTTAAATCATTGGCAGACGCTCGAACAAGCAGACCACGATCTGTTCAGAAGCCACGCGGGTTTACTACAGATCGCAGATACGGAAGAAGACGCCGTCGCGCTCGCCGATGCCATCACGCGTTTCAACTATCCGCGCGAATATGTGTCGTCCGTTTCGCGCGATGAAGCGTCGCAAATAGCGGGCGTCGAGGTCGCGCGCGGCGGATGCTTCTTTCCGCGCGGCGGCGCAATTTCACCTGCGGCGGTGTGCGAAGCGCAACTTGCGCAAGCGCGTGAGTCACTCATCAGGCTCATGAACACGGAAGCATCGCGCATCGAATATTGCAGAGATCGCTGGTACGTGTTCGATCAAGAAGACAAGGAAATCGCCAGCGCGCCGGTTCTCGTCTTGGCAAACGCGCAAGACGCCCAACGCCTCCTGCTGCCTGCCGTCGCGCGCACGTCGAGCGATGAAACGCATCGGGGACGCGTGGCTTTCCGCTGCGTCACAAGCGATCGCATACCCATGATCGGTCAGCTCGCCGACGAATCCCTCGCGCGCCGCGATGCGTCGAAGCTCCTCGGCGCATGGCCGCTCGACCTGCCACGCACGCCGGGTCTGTACGGCGCATTCGCATTCGGTTCCCGCGGTCTCGTCTGGGCGACGCTCGCGGCGGAACTGATTGCCGCGCAGATAGAAGGCGAGCCGTGGCCAATCGAACGCGAACTGGCTGAAGCCATCGATCCCGCTCGCTTCCTGTTACGCGCGCTGCGTCACGGAGAAATCACGGCGTCGTAGTTCATTCCTGAGAAGAGCTGTGGATAAATCGTCTGTTTACGCAAGAACGAGATGTGAACTCGTTGTGCACATAAACGGGACAAGTCGGACCCTCGCTGTTAACCGCGAAAAGTTGTTCCGCGTTAACGGTACGGCGTGAACATGTTTACGACCTGTTTCTGCTTTCCGTAACGGATTGATTAGAAAGACCAAAAGCCGCTTACCCAAAGAAATGGCCGAGGTTTGTTAAACACTACTACATGCATATACATTAAACTTATAAATATTTGAGAAGGAGAAAGCGTGGTTACCGGAAGCGGGAAATCGACAAGCCGGACGAAGAGAAGCGGTCACGTCTGCCGTCGAACGATTGCGCAAGAAGTCGGTTATCTTCATGGAATCATGACGTTGGAGTAGATCTGTCACGGGGTTCGACATATGGCATAATCGCGTTTCTTCTGCGTGGTGCCGCCGGTCGGCATCAGCATCAATGGAACGATGAGGGCGGGCTCACAATCTGATTGATCACCAATGCCGCTTCATCTTTTGCTGAATCCAGCCTGGCCTAGTAAGCGTCGCGTGCATCGTCTGGAAAAGAGTGGTGCAGGGAACGCTGAACGGCCTCGCGTCTGTCCGAGGCGTCATCTGAATCGTGCACGGCTCGTTCCGTGACACCGTGTCCGTTCGCATTTCGTTTCGCCTGAATGAACCACCGCTCGTGATGTGCATATCGCCTCACGGACGTCGTGCGTGGGTGCGAGAGATACGCGCTTCGAGTAAAGGAAATCGCGTGACGAAAAGCGCCACCGCGTGCAGCAACGAAGGAGAAGCCCGTAAGATGAAATCGGCATTTGAATTCTTGCCCGCCTGGCCGCTCGAACCCGACGCCATTCTGTGGGCCGGTCTCGCGCTCGTCACGGTGGGTCTCGCCGGCGAACTGTTGTGGCGCGCGTGGCGTCTGCCGCGCATCACGGGTTATGCGGTCATCGGCCTGATTGCCGGCAACGCCGGTCTCGGCGTGATCGATTCCAGTGCGGGCGGCCTGTTGCGCCCCTTGCTCGACGTCGCGCTCGGCCTGCTGCTGTTCGAACTCGGCGGACGTCTCGATCTGCGATGGATCCGGCGCAATCCGTATCTGATTCTGTCGAGCATCGCCGAATCGACGTTTACTTTCGGCCTCGTGTTGATCGCGCTGATGCTGCTCAACGTGCCGACAATGCCATCCATCGTCATTGCCGCGATCACCATGGCGACATCGCCGGCCATGATCATTCAGTTGAAGACCGAACTGCGCGCCGAAGGTCAGGTGACGCAACGTTTGCTGACGTTGACCGCGCTGAACAGCGTATATGCTGTCGTGGTCGAAAAACTCGCGGCCAGCGAGCTGCATCAGGAAATCTACGGCAATATTTTTGCAACCATCCTTCAGCCGCTCTATCTGCTGATCGGTTCGCTCGTGCTCGCATTTCTGCTCGCGCGCGCGTGCAATCTGCTGGTTTGCCGCCTGCCGACCAACGACGAGCATTCGTTCGTTGCGCTGTTCGGGCTCGTGCTGCTGGCGATCGCCGTCGCGCACATTTTCAAGTTGTCGACGATTCTCGCGCTGCTGGCGGCGGGCATCATCGTGAAGAATGCAGATGAGCGGCCGCAATTGTGGCCGTCGCATTTCGGTTCGGCGGGCTGGCTGCTGACCGTCATTCTTTTCGCGCTCACGCTGACATCGTTCCATTGGCGCGATATCGCGCTGGGCGGACTGGCCGCCATTGGCCTGATCGCCGGGCGGTTCATCGGCAAACTCGTCGGCGTACTGATTTTCGCCAAGCCGAGCGGGCTGAACTGGAAGCAGGGCGCGGCGCTGGGCGTCACGCTCACGCCTATGTCCGCGCTTGCGTATTTGCTTGTCGACGACATGTACGTGCTTTACCCAGATTACGATCCGACACTGCGCACCATCATCATGTGTTCGATCGTCGTCCTGCAGATCGTATCGCCTTTTATAGTATACCATAGTCTATCGGCAGTGGGCGAGCGGCGCAAATAAGTTTCCCGCCTTAATCGCATCGTTCTATCAAGAGGCAAGAGGCGCATCCGGAGTCATGGTACTCGAACCATTTGTCAATTCCGAACCGTTCACGTTTGGTGTCGAGCTGGAGATTCAGGTCGTCAATACGCACGACTACGATCTGACGCGCGCAGCGTCGGATCTCATGCGTCTGATTAAGGACGAGAAGATTCCCGGCAACATCACGCCGGAAATCACCGAAAGCATGATCGAGTTGTCGACGGGCATCTGCACCACGCACGAGCAGGCCGTCACCGACCTGCGCGCTATCCGCGATGTGCTCGTTGCCGCGGCCGATCAGTTGAACGTAGGACTCGCGGGCGGCGGCACGCACGCGTTCCAGCAATGGAGCGAGCGGCAGATCTACGACGCGTCGCGCTTCCAGTACATCTCCGAACTGTACGGATACCTTGCTAAACAGTTCACCGTTTTCGGTCAACATGTGCATATCGGCTGTCCGGATCCGAACAGCGCACTGTTCCTGTTGCATTCGATGTCGCGTTATATCCCGCACTTCATAGCGCTGTCGGCATCGTCGCCGTACATTCAGGGCGTGGATACAGGTTTTCATTCGGCGCGGCTGAATTCGGTGTTCGCGTTTCCGCTGTCGGGCCGCGCGCCCTTCGTGCTGACCTGGGAAGGCTTCGAAGAGTACTTCATGAAGATGGTTAACACGGGCGTGGTCAACAGCATGAAGGACTTCTACTGGGATATCCGGCCCAAGCCCGGTTTCGGGACCATCGAAGTCCGTGTGATGGATACGCCGCTGTCGGCGAATCGGGCGGCGGCCATCGCCTGCTATATCCAGACGTTGTCACGCTATCTGCTGCTCGACAAGCCGCTGACGCCGCGCGAAGACGACTATCTGGTCTATACGTTCAACCGCTTCGAAGCGTGTCGCTTCGGCATGGAAGGCACGTGCATTCGTCCGCAGACGGGTGAGCGGCGCACTATCGCCGAAGACATTCTGGCTACGCTGGATGTGCTTGCGCCGCACGCCGAAGCGCTCGGCTCACAGGAAGCGCTCCGGCAGGTGAGCGATATCGTACGCGGCGGCGTCAACGATGCAAGCTGGCTGCGCGGCGTTTTCGACAAGGAAAAGTCCCTGCATGAAGCCGTCCGGCAGCAATGTCTCGAATGGCGCCGATAACGCGGCATTCACATTCGCAGCTGCCAGAATGAAGACGAAAAGCTGATTCGGAAAACTTCGAATCAGCTTTTTTCGTGATGCTCTGTATGAAGCGCATGGGGGCGTTTCATCGGAATGATTCGCTCACGCCAACGTTTGATTGCGTTGATATGGCTTGGCTCGTCTTCGAACGCGAAAGCGAAAGCATGTAATCGTTGATAATCGTTACAGTGCGGCATTCAGTTTGCTATGCGGAAAATTTTCTGGTCGATCAATATCTTAAACAAAGCGATAACTCGCCATGCAGCAACGGAAAAGAAAAGCACGCATGCCATTTGGATGAATTTCAGAGACTATTCGTCACCGGATGCGTCCGGTTCCGAAGCAACTGTTCGACGGCAACACTTTTCCTCACGTTATCTACAGTTTGAAGAATAATTAAGGTGTACGTTTGTTTGTTGTCGCCTTAGAATGGCGATTTCACCGACATCGCATTATAGTCGGAGAAAGAACAGCGTCGGAGGCGTCATAAGAAGAAGGCGCATAACGAAGAGGTATGCAATGTCCCCATTCAGGTTTGCCGAATTGCACGGTACGCCTGAAAATTTTGAGACGGCGAGGACCACGGCCGAGGGCAGTCGTCCTAAGAAGCGCGGCAACGTGCCTCTTAGGCGGGTTCATCGAGTGGGGCGTTAGCGGATATTTTTACTTGCGCGAAATGCGCTGTCAAATACAAAAGCGGAACAACAAGCGAAAGACTATGAGTGAAGGCGTATATGGAGAGAAGCCGACTGGGCGGGTGACTCACGGTTTGCTGAGGCTGAGCACGGCGATGCGCAGCCAGGCCTGGGAATGGGCAGAAGGCGCGGGGCTCACGCCGACCCAGGGTGAAATTCTCGTACTGTTGATGCAGCGCAAGGGGCCTATGCGCCTCGGCGAGATCGCACGCGAAACAGCGCTCACCGCCGCGACTACCAGCGATGCCGTCAGCACGCTCGAAGGCAAGGGACTCGTCGAAAAGCGCCGCGCGCTGGACGATGGCCGCGCACTCGCGGTCCGTCTGACGGCCCGCGGCCGGATGGCGGCCAAGAAGGCGCTGTCGTGGCCGGACTTCCTGGCGAAGGCAGTCGGCACGCTGAAGGAAGACGAGCAGGCTGCGTTCTACCGCACCTTGCTGAAGACCATCCATCAGCTCGAATCGCAGCAACAGATTCCGGCTCACCGCATGTGCTTGTCGTGCACGCACTTCGAGGCGAGCAAGAATCCGAAGAAGGTGCCGCATCACTGCAAGCTGTTGCAGATCGACATGGCGGATACGGATCTTCATCTGGACTGCTCCGTATATGAAGAAGCCGACGTGTCCACGCAGAAGAAGAATTGGAAGATCTTCGCGCAGTTCGCCTGAGCTAAGTTTCATCGGCGGGAAGACACTGTGAAGCCGCGGCGAGTCGGTTAGACTTTACCTGTCGCGCCTCGCCGCGAGACACGACGCGTCCCTAACGTTCCAATTTCCGCACCCCGAACCCCGTATTTTCACCGATGAAAACAGAAGCACTGGCGATTCGCCATGTCTATTTCGAAGATCTGGGCAGCCTCGAACTCGTGCTCGGCGATCGAGGCCACCTCGTTCGATATCTCGACATCGGGCGCGGGCGTATTGACGCGCCCAATCCGCTGCATCCTTCGCTGCTCGTCGTGCTCGGCGGGCCGATCGGCGCGTATGAAGATGCGCACTATCCGCATCTCGCACCGCTTTTGTCCATGCTGGAGAAAAGCATGGCGGCGGGGCTTCCCACCATCGCACCATCGGCATCTGTCTTGGCTCGCAGTTGATCGCGCGAGCGTGCAGCTCATCTCGTCTGGCAAGATGGAACTCGGCTGGACGCCGCTCAGGTTGATCGAAGCGGGCCGTGCGTCCGCGTTGCGCCACCTCGATGCCGTTCCCGTTTTCCATTGGCACGCGATACCTTCGATCTGCCGCAAAGCGCGACGCTGCTTGCATCGACCGATGCGTGCGCGAATCAGGCTTTCTCGTGGGGCGAGCATGTACTCGCGCTGCAATGCCATCCGGAAATGCTGGCGGATCGCTTCGAGAGCTGGCTGGTCACGTATTCCGGCGATATTCGCGCAGCGGCACGACGGCGCTCGCCTTGCGCGAGGAAACCGCACGGCATGGCCCGGCGCTCGAACGCGTGGCACGCGCAATGTTCGATGAATGGCTCGACCGCTTCGGACCCGCACTGGCGTGAACGAGCTTAAACGCTTCCTACACGTTCAAAAGCGCGATGCTATTCTTTTCCTGTTGCCGCTCGCCAATCAACGCACTGACGAATACGGAATACGGTGGCTCGTGCGAAAACCGCATGCGCTTCCCGCTCGAAATCTTCGATGCCGTGCGCGTTGCGTTTCCCGCCGATAAACCCAGTCGGCGTGCGTGTTTTCGCAACGGATTGGGTCGAGGGCTGCTGGAATACCGACGATACGATTGCCTTCGCAATCGAGATGAAGAAGCGCGGCGTCGACTGGGTCGATGTATAGTCGGGTGGCGTGTCGCCGTTGCAAAAGATATCACGCTGGAGCCGGGTTATCAGGTGTCGTTCGCACTGGCCGTGGCACGCGGCGGCGGAACTCGGTGTGACTGTCTCCGCGCCGCCGCAGTATTGGGCGGCCGCAGCCGCGCGAGCAGAAGCATTTGTTCGGCGACATCTCTTTCGGTCAACGGTAAAACACCCCCGAAGTTGAGCGATGACGCAGCGGGAGTGTACAATATCAATTTGTGCGTCGCGTTTCATACGCTCGCACGAGAAGAAGAAGAAGAACGCGATGTCTTCGAAGCCGCCGCGTTTTTTGCATGTGCGCCCAGCATGGGCGCACACTCGTGGGTGCAAGTTCCCGCCATAAACTGGTCACAGCGAATGAAGCGAAGCGCAACTGCGAAAGGGTGACCGGACGTGGGGAGGAAGCGTGAAGCGAAACT
>LELG01000141.1 GCA_001045575.1 Candidatus Burkholderia pumila | reverse complement strand
GTGTAACTACTCCGACCTCTGCTGACTTCTCGCTGCGGCTCGACGCCGTCACCCTTTCAGGCATGAGGCAAGATCTCCCCAGGTAAGAACCCACTCCTTCATCGCACAACCGCCGCATCTACGCCGCCTGACCCTTAAGCGCGAGAGCTTCGCGGTTACATGCCCGCTCGCCCTGTTCGGCAACGCTTTTTATCCGGTTAGCCTTGTCCATCGGCTCGCAGTTTCGCTTCATGCTTCCTCCCCACAATCAGTCGCCCTTTCGCAGTTGCGCTTCGCTTCATTCGCTGTGATCAACTTGCGGTGGAACTTGCACCCACGAGTGTGCGCTTAGCATGGACGCACATGAAAAACCCCGCGCTTATTGGCGAAGCGCGGGGTTTCTCAAAAAGGACTTCGGAACTACGCCTTGGCGGCAGGACGTTTCGCGCCCTGCGTCGCGCCCTTCACGGTCTTCACCGTCCTTTCGGTAACCGAAGTCGCCGTGGCCACACTGCGCAAATCCGACAAGAATGAATCGCGCCACACCGAGAGGTTGTTCTCACGCAGCGGCGCCATCATGTCGGCGTGGCGTGCCTGGCGTTCGGCGAGCGGCATCGACAACGCGCGCTCCAGCGCTTCCGACATCTTCGACAAATCGAACGGATTCACGACCAGCGCGCCCGGCAACTGATCCGCCGCGCCCGCGAATTGCGACAGCACCAGCGCGCCCGGATCCGCCGGATCCTGCGACGCCACGTATTCCTTGGCGACAAGGTTCATGCCATCGCGCAGCGGCGTCACGTAGCCGACCTGCGAGAGACGAAACAGTGCCATCAGCAGATTCCGCTCGTACTTGCGGTTGAGGTACTGGATTGGCGTCCAGTCGAGTTGGGCGAAGCGTCCGTTGATGCGCCCCGCCTCGCCTTCCAGATTCTGGCGGATGCGCTGATACGTCTGCACGTCCGAGCGCGTCGGCGGCGCGATTTGCACGAGCGACACACGCCCATGCCAGCCCGGCGCATTCAGCAGCAGGCGCTCGAACGCCTGGAAGCGCTCGACCAGACCCTTCGAATAATCCAGCCGGTCGACGCTCATGATGAGCTTGCGGCCGCGCGTGTTGTCGTGCAGATTCTTGACCTGCTTGCGATTGGTGAACTGTTCGGCGGCTTGCGCGATGGCATCGGGATAAATGCCGATCGGATACGCGCCGACTTTCAGCATGCGGCCAAAGGCCTGCAACATGCCGTCTTCGCTCGAATGACCGCGGCCCGTGCGCTCGATATAGTCGACGAAGGATTGCTTGTCGGCTTCGGTCTGGAAGCCGATGACATCGTACTGGCACATCGCCGCGATCAGTTCTTCGTGCGGCGGCACAGTGCGCATCATTTCCGGCACCGGAAACGGAATGTGCAGGAAGAAGCCGATCGGGTTCGTCACGCCGAGCTTACGCAGCTCGTTGGCGAACGGCAGCATGTGATAGTCGTGCACCCAGATGATGTCATCGAGTTCCAGCAGTTTCTTGAGTTTCGCGGCCATGCCCGCGTTGACGCGCATATAGCCCGAGTATTCCTCGCGGTCATAGCGTGACAGGTCATTGCGATAGTGGAACGTCGGCCATAGTGTCGCGTTAGAAAAGCCACGGTAATACTGGTCGTAATCACGCCGGGGCAGGCCTACGGTCGCGTAGGTCACGTTGCCGCTCTTCTCCACGACAGGATCGGTCGCCTCGCCGACGATCTCGCCGCTCCAGCCGAACCATACGCCCCCGGTTTCCTTCAGGGCATCCAGAACGCCGATTGCGAGACCGCCCGCGCTGGGCTTGCCTTCCTGAATCGGCGCGACGCGATTCGATACCACGATCAATCTGCTCATTACAGCGTCACCTCTATCAGTTGTCCTTGTTTGCTCGAATTGGCGCGTAAAAGTATGCAAGCTCCATGCCATTTTGTTGCATTTTTGAAACAAAAATTCGTGACAAGATGTTACGGACGAAAGAAAGTACGCGACGATCGCCCGCCGCGTAGAAGAATTCTTTCCGTTCGCCGGAGGATTCCTGCCGGCGCTTTATCACGTGTCCTTGCTCGGAACCCAGGTCACGCTGATAGTCGATGTCCTCCGCGCCTCACCTCACGCCGCCCTAGTTACGCTCGCCATCGGGCGGCGTGCCAGGCGCGGCGCGGTTCTGGCCGGCGGGATCGTGATCGGGCGGTGGGGTGGTGGCTTGCGTGCCGGCAGCCTTGGCTGCTTCGGCGCGTGCTTCGCGCTTGGAGGAATGACGCGCGGAGCGTCGAAGTGCGGGGTGCCTCATGAGTGCCTCCAGAGATTGAAGATTGTTGCGTTGTGACGTCGGCGGCGTCGGACCTGATGCGCTGCTCGTTTTCAGTATGCTCGAAAAAAGCAGCGCTACGTCAGAAAAAACGACCGGCGGGCTGGGTGCGTCACCGGCCAATTGTTATTTCACCCGTTGTAATCCCTACCGTACGGGATTGAAACTTATTCACTGCTTGCACGAATTGAGGGAATCGGGTCAGCGTCCGTTCGGCCCTCTGATGCATCACTGCTACCCTACATATGCGGCGATTCGTTCGGTCCCGGAGGCGGATCGCCTATCGGGTTGGTCAGCGGCTCGGGCGGATCACGCGTCGGGTCCGGATTCGTGTCGGGGGGAATCGGGGTGGGCGGCGATTGATCGGGCGGCTGCGGCGTCTGCACTTCGATGCGGGCACGCGTGGATGTGGAATTTGTCATGGCGAGCTCCTTGCGGTCTCTTGTGATCGTCGTTCGCTCCGTCGTATCAGACGCGCATGACGCCGTGGCGCGGAGTTCAAATGATAGACAGCAAGGCACATGCCCCTGGAACACGCGATTCGTGCGCCTGCATGCGTCCCATTATCGGCCTTGAAATGGCCCTGCCAATAAAAAAACGCTCGCGCTTTTGCAAGCAGCAGGCCGGGGTTTTCGTCTAAAGATAAGCGAAAATCAGGAATTTTCGCGTTCTTCGTCACTTGGGTCGCCGCTCTCTCCGACGGTCGTCTTGTTGGCATCTTCACCATATTCGACGAGGCGGTTATAGAGCGTCTTCAGGCTGATGCCGAGGATCTCCGCAGCACGCGTCTTCACGCCGCCGCACTGTTCCAGCGTCGCCAGAATGAGCTGACGATCGGCCTGCGCGAGCGACGTGCCAAATGGAATCGTCACCGCCGTTCCCGCCGAAGGCTTCGACAGCGAAATCTGCAGCGGCACGGTGGCCGTTGCATCCGAATCCGATGCCGACATAATGTACGCGCGCTGCACATAATTCTTCAGTTCGCGCACATTGCCCGGCCAGTTGTACGACGCGAGCATCTCGCGCACGGCGGGCGGGAAGTTCTTCTTCGTGCTATAGCGGGCGTTCAGTTCATCGAGGAACGCCTGGCCCAACAGTTCGACGTCCTTGCCACGTTCGCGCAGCGGCGGCAGATTGATCGGGAACACGTTCAGGCGGTGATACAGGTCCAGACGCAGCTTGCCTTCGAGTACCGCCTGTTCAGGATCACGATTGGTCGCGGCAATCAGCCGCACGTCCGTCTCGATCTCCTTCGTCGTGCCGACGCGCATGAACATGCCGGTTTCCAGCACACGCAGCAGCTTCACCTGAAGCTCGATCGGCATTTCGGTGATTTCGTCGAGGAACAGCGCGCCACCGTTCGCGCGCTCGAAATACCCCTTGTGCTGACGATCCGCGCCCGTGAACGAGCCGCGCTCGTGGCCGAACATTTCGGACTCGATCAGATTTGGCGAGATCGCCCCGCAGTTCACCGCGATGAACGAATGCTTGCGGCGCAGCGACAGCTCGTGCAGCGTCTGCGCGGCGACTTCCTTGCCTGTGCCCGATTCGCCGATCAGCAGCACGGACGCCGCCGTAGGCGCGACGCGCCCGACCTGATCGTAGACAGTCTGCATCGCCGGCGAATTGCCGAGCATCAGGCCGAAGCGGCCCATGCGTCGCAACTCGCCGCGCAGCGTGCCGATTTCTGCCTTCAGATCGCCGGCACGCGGCAGGCGCGACAGAATCGCCTTCACGCGCTGCATATTGATCGGCTTAACCAGATAGTCGGCGGCGCCCATCTTGAGCGCGCTGACGGCGGATTCCACCGTCGCGTGGCCGGTGATGACGATCACCTCCACGCCCGAGCGCGGGTCGAGGTCTTTGAACAGATCGACGCCTGTTCCGTCGGGCAGCTTCAGATCGGTGAAAACGACGTCCGGCGTCTGCCGGATCAGCTGGATGCGAGCCTCGCGCAAATCGCTGGCAACAGCCGTCGTCAATCCGTCTTCGCCGATGATCGCGGCTAACGTCTCGCAGGTACTGGGATCGTCATCGACAATCAATACGTGTGGCATGCGTCTCGATTAATTCCAAAGCATTTCAGGGTCACACGATGCTAGTACGCTCCGTGGTCTTTTCCGGATGCAGTGCGCAATCCGAGCCGGTGCGTTTTTCCGGTGTTCCATCTCTGGGACCTGGCCCTCGGCTGATTAAGGGCGAGTAACGGAAACGCGATCAATAAAATAATTTCCGGTTTTATGCACGCTTGGCATAAACCGCCGTAAATTTTGCCATTCATGTAACGAACTTATGACAGAGTTTCGCCGATTATAAGGCTTTATCAAGATAAAAACGCACGCCGCCCCGGCGTGCGTTTCAATCGCTCACATAAAATGCGTGCGGCTCAAACCGGCGTGTCCGAAAGGCGCGTGGCGTGCAATCAATGCAACACGCAGGCGCTTTAACCGCGCTTAGCTACGTGGGAAATGCCACGCGTCCGCGGTGCCGCCGATCGTACCGTGGCCATTCATCGCGCCGGCGGGCGTGATAATCTTGCCGCCCTCGTCTTCCCAGCGGTTGAGATCGCGCATGGTGCGCCGCGAGACGTTGTCCTGCGACTGAACCCACTTCCACGCGAGCACGCCGCCAATCGCAAAGAGCGCGCTGAACAAACCGAAGGAATGTCGTGCCATGTTGCTTTCTCCCTTCGTGACATATTTAAATTTAACTAATGCGATGCAAGCCGCTCAGTGGAAAACGATAAGCCCGACCAGAAAGCCCACGCCCGCCGCGATGCCCAACGACTGCCATGAGTTCTCCTTCACATAGAGTTAGAGTTCGGTGCATTCCACGCTCGCTACGTAGCGACCCTTGGCACTGGCTGTGCATCGTCGAGCGCGGTGCGCGCCGAATCGACGTGATCGCGCAAACGCATGCGCAACGCGTCGACGCCTTCGCCCGGAAGCGTGGCCGAGAGGCGCACCAGATCTTCCGCGTCCTTCAGCAGCACCTTAATTTCTTCGATGATCTTCTGCTTACCCAATGCAAGCTGGACGGTCGTCTGACTCGTGAGGAGGTCTTCGTGTGATCATTATTCGGAGTGAAGCCGGCGTTATATGCCAGCGTTATCGGCGCGCTTTGATTGCCTGGTTCTCCGCGTCATTGCGACTCGGCCACGGTCACGCCGAGCGGCCGGTTCGCATTGACTTCGTCCGATGCCATGCGCGCACGCAGCGTCCGCAAAAGGCCCGCTTGCCGTGAGCGCACCGCCGATCGACCCGAACACGAAGCTCGCTACATTGGCCGCGCGCGACAGCGCGGGCGTGCCGGCTGTAGCCGAGCATCGCGCCCATGAGCGCCGTCACCAGCGCGACGGCAAGCCCAATGATAGAGTCGATCGGCTCGCTGGCCGGGAGTTCCTGACGAGTGCTGCGAACGCGCCGTGTGGGGAGCGTGCGCTGGATTGCGGCGACGTCGATGTCGATGAATTCTTCCATGAAGTGTCCTACTCTAGGCTCCGCAGTTCGTCGTGTAAACCTGTTCGAAACGTGATGCATGAGCTTGAGCAGCTTTCATGCCACTGCCCGAGCATGCGCGTGTGGAAAACGCTACATGGATTTGCGACGAGTTTTTGCTCGCCTTCGCGGGTAAGTATTACGCCGTCGCCTTGTAAATTCTCAACGGCTTACGGCTAACCTTTCCGGAATGGCACACTTGAATCGTGCCGATCAGACATATTACGGCCAGTCGTCTATCGCTCATTGCCGTTATATCGTTGCGAATGGTTAAATAACGCTTATTGAGACAAGATCGTTCAGCGAACGGCACGCATCACGCTTGCATTTTAGCAGCTGATTTTGCAGCCGATGCGCAAACGATCCCGGACCGACGCAGACTCCTCGAAAGACGGCAGCTCCGATGCAGACGGTCATCCGCGGATCGCCGCTCGTGCGGACCGCCTAAAGCTTATCGTATCGAAGGTGCCGCATGCACGGCGTCGACCGCGCATCGCGCTTCACGCTGATTGCGCGCTTGGAGTGTGGTCTCGACGCGCTCATCCACATTCGACAGAATTCAGGGACACATCAGGACACATGGCGTCAACCGATCTTGACCCGCCGCTCGTCGCAGGCGATACCCTGGCGCAGAAGAAGCGCAATGCAGGGGAAGTGCCGGGCTTGAAGTCTTACGGACTGCTCTACGGCTCCTCGCCGGTGATGCAGGAGTTGTATGCGCAGATCGAACGCGTGGCCGCCACCGATGCGACCGCGCTCATCATCGGCGAGTCGGGGACCGGCAAGGAACTGATTGCGCGGACCATTCACAATCACAGCGCGCACAAAGACGCGCCGTTCATCGCCGTGAATTGCGGCGCGATTCCGGACAATCTCATCGAAGCCGAACTCTTCGGGCATGAGAAAGGCAGCTTTACAGGGGCGGTGCAGGGACGCGTCGGTTACTTCGAGCACGCCAACGGCGGCACGCTGTTCCTCGACGAAGTGACGGAAATGTCGCCGGTCCGGCAAGTCAAACTGCTGCGGGCGCTGGAGACGGGCGCGTTCTTCCGCGTCGGCGGCAACGACCTGATTTCTTCCGACGTCCGCGTGATTGCCGCGACCAACCGCGATCCGGTTGCCGCCGTGAAGGAGAGCGGCCTGCGCGAAGACTTGATGTACCGCCTCGCCGTGTTCCCGCTACGCGCGCCGCTGCTGCGCGAACGCGATGCCGACCGCGAATTGCTCGCGCAGTATTTCCTCTCCGAGATGAACGCGCAGGAAGGCACCAGCAAGATCTTCAGCAAGCGCGCGCTCGACGTACTGTGGACGTATTCGTGGCCCGGCAACGTGCGCGAATTGAAGAACACAGTGTATCGCGCGTTCATTCTTGCGGAGAAGACGGTGGAAATCATGCATCCACATCTCGCGTCACGCGTGAAAAAACCTGTCACTCAGGGCGATGCTATGAACGTCTGGGTTGGCACCCCGCTCGCGGATGCGCAGAAGCAGATCATTCTCGGCACGCTCAAGCATTGCGGCGGCGACAAGCGGCGCGCGGCCAAGGCGCTCGGCGTGAGCCTCAAGACGCTGTATAATCGCCTCGGCGCATACGAAAACGAAGACAGCGAAGCGGGCGATTCCACGCCTTCCGGCAACGAAAGCTGACCCTCTACGGCGGGCGCCCGATGCGCTCGCCGTCTTCCTTTTTCGGCGTGACGCGCAACGTGTTCCCTTCGCTTGCGATTTCTTGCAATTTTCTCGAAACGGTAATTTAGAAGCTTACTTCAAAATGCAGCAAGCTCGCGACACGTCTGATAGCGCAATCGTTTCCGGACAAGGCCTTATGGATAAAACTTCAAGTGTTTTGGTAACCTGACAGCAAGCGCAGGAAACGGCCGACGAAGGAAGAACAACTGCAGAAGTGGGTTCATCGGCGCGCCGCCACGCTGGCTGCGATCGCGACGGACGTGATCGCCTTTGTCTGAATCTGTCGGGATGTCACTCCGTTTATAGCGAAGGCGCAGCGGGGTCGCCAACAGCGTGACGGATAACGTGGCGATTGCGACAGGCATCGGCCCGGGCGCGGTCGCAGCCGCGCGCGCGGGCGTGCAGTAAGGTAAGTACACACAGCGAGCGCGTCATTTTTTATACCAACTGTGAAGCACGAGGCGGGAAGAATCGATATTGGCTCGTTCAGGCTTGAATTCGAGAGCTGACAAGTCTACGTTCACAATGACCCATTTCGCGCCCTGGTAGTCAGGATCGGCTTCCAACGTCTCTCTGCTCGTCGAATTGATTGTCACCTTTTCCCCTGCTTCCAGCATCGGCTCGATATGAAAGAAGATAACTTCCTTCGCATTCTCGATTGCTTCTTCGAGCATATCGCCAGCGGTGAACGCGCCGGGCGTGACCCCGTAACTGCTGCTGGGATCTTTACGAATGGCAATGGCAGATTCCTTACGACGTATATAACCGATCGAGCATCCCGGCACTTTTCAGGATGGCTCTGACCGTCCCGATTGGCACGTCTTTCTTCGGATGAGGAACGGTGACAGACCGCACCTCATGTCATGTTGTGTTTGAACCGGTGATAATTGCCGTTGGTACACACCAAGGTCCAGCCATCGTCAATAAGCATTCGTATCAAGCGCGATGAATCCATCTCGTCTCCGAACGCTTCCTGCAAAGTTATACGCAAGAAGCAAAGTTAATCCTGACGAGTAATTTACGGTGTGCTTCGATACCGCGACAGTCATCCAAACGGCGTAATCCAAAATCGGCATAGGGGACGGCCGTAAGGCCGTGCCTCTGGCACACTACCCGGCATGGGGGTCCTCGCCGGGCGGTTCGGGAAGTTGAGTTGAGGTTATGAGAGTCGAGGGACGCCCAGTTGATCAAAGTCCCAGTTGATCAAAGTAAGCAAGGTTCAGCACGCTGTT
>LELG01000140.1 GCA_001045575.1 Candidatus Burkholderia pumila | reverse complement strand
TGGATGCGGGCCAGAGCGGCAACATCCGGTCTTTGCGATCAAGCGCCTGAATGGCCGTTTTCTCGTCCACGCAGAACACCGCCGCATGCAATGGTAGGTTCAGGTACAGGCCGATCACATCGGCCGCTTTGGCCTCAAAGTCGGGATCGTTGGACACCCATATGGGTATCGAGATGATGCGGTCGAATGTCGTCGTGCTTGCGCCAGATACGTTGCACCGTCGTGAAGGGCACGCCCAGCTGCACGGCCAACTTGCGGCTGCTCCAGTGCGTCGAGCCGTCGGCGGGCTTGTGCCGCAGCGTGTAGTCGAGCACTCGCGCCTCAAGCCGTGCCAGATCACGGCGTGGCGCACGACCCGGGTGCCTGCCGTATAGGCCTGCCAGACGCTCAGTAGCGAAGCGGGTTTGCCATGTGGTGATGAAACGCAAATCGCATCGCAGCGACGATCGCGCCGAACTCGTCGGAACTCAGCAGCTTTAACGTCAGCGCCGAACGCAACACGACTTCACGATATCGCCCGCGATACGTTGAACGTGACAACCACACTTTCCAGAAGTCGATAGTCTCTTGCAAAATCGCATTGAAGTTGTCGCGTAGTTTGGGCAACGTATCTTCGGTGTCGAGAGCGAAGCAAATAGCATCGCCCTCTTTAATATCGAGCATGGCGCACGCGGCATTGTCTTCGATTCGGAGCGGCGCGCTGCAAAGCAGTCGCACGGGCTCGTGTCCGTTTTCCGGCACGAACTCGATGCCCTTCTCCACTTCACGCGCCGTATGTCCCGCGCGCGCATAGTCGAAGCGCGGATTGCATCGCACATCCAGCGTCATCTGGCCATAGACGAGTTTTACAATGCGCATCACGCAATTTGGCACCGCTTCGAGGCGCGCTTCGTTTGCCGGCACCGGCATGAGATCGAGCACGCACACGCCATCGCGTGTCATGAAGCGCGTGAGCAATACGTTGGTCTCGGGCAGATACATCTGCTTGACTTTGGCATTCGCATCGCGCGGGCAATGGCGAATTCGCCGCCATGTTCGGCATCGAGCAGTGCTGCAAACAAGGTCGGCGAATCGATGCGCGGATAGCACATGAAATCGATCGAACTACGCAGGGATACAAGCGCGGCAGTATTCATGTTGCCGCTCATGCCGCGTGCATCGACGGGAAGTGCAGCCGGTGGAACCTGCTGAGAGGCGTGACCCATGACGGTTTGCTCCGGTGGGCGTCGCTTGAATCTTCACACTGCTTTCATATGTAAAGGCTAAGGCGCGGTGAATATCGCGTCGAATTCACGCAAAAATTATTTCCGTCAATTCTTTCAGGCGAGACAAAACATCGACGATGCACGTATCATCGTGCCGCAGTCTGCGCTTCGGCGTCCGATGCAGCTTGCGCCGGTGTCATCGCAAAGGCCGCATCACTCGCAGCATGTTGCGCGACCGCCTCTTGTGGTGCGACGTCCGCACTCGCGTGCCGTCCGGAACGGCCAAAGCTTGCGATTTAGAGCGTCGCCGCAACCGCGACGCCTACCAGTATGGCTACGACAGCCATACCTCTCGATTTTCGTCTCATGTCCACTCCGATCGGATATCATGAGGCCCGGCAACCTGACGTGGATGTTAGCAGTACATCGCAATGCGTGATCGTTGGATGCTGCGCATTGGAATCGCATCGCATCGCGTCGACTTGATTGAAGGATAAGAATGAGAAGTCATGCCCGCAGTCGCGTCATTTAATCTGGTGCTTGTCTCGCTGATCGCCATTATCGCGCTCGAAGTGTTTTCCAAGCGCTTGCGTTTGCCGCCTGCCGCGGCGTTGCTGATCGGCGACGTCGCCATGGCATTCGTGCCTGGCCTGTCGAGTTTCGAACTGGATTCGGAACTGATGTTCGTGGTGTTTCTGCCGCCGCTGCTGATGTACGGCGCTTACTTCTTCGTGTGGGAAGATTTCAAGCGTAATCTTAGCGGCATTCTTTTGCTGGCCATCAGCGCATTGGCATTTACGACGTTTGCAGTGGGTTATGCCGTGCATCTCGTCGTGCCCGAGTTGCCGTGGGCGGCGTACTTTGCATTGGGCGCAGTGGTTTCGCCGCCCGATGCTGTCGCGGCCAAGGCTGTGCTCGAACGCGTTGCGTTGCTACGCCGTCTGATGGTGCTGTTCGAAGGCGAAAGCCTGCTCAACGACACCGCCGGTCTCGTGCTTTTCCGCTTCGCGGTCGCGGCGGCGTTGAGCGGCGTGTTCAGCGTGCCCGCGCGTTGGGCAGCTTCGCGTTGCTTGCGGTCGGTGGCGTGGTGGTGGGCGTTGTCGCGAGTTTCATCGCGGTGAAATTGCTGCGTGCGCTGGAAGACAATTATCTCGTCATCACCACGTCGATGCTCGTGTCATGGGTGAGCTATGTCGCGGGCGAAATGCTCGGTATATCAAGCGTGATTGCGACCGTGACGTGTGGCATGGTCGTCGGATGGCATCAATATGAAGTGTTCAGCGCCGCGCAACGCATGCGCGGCGCGGCGTTCTGGCCGGTCGTTGTATTCGTGCTGATCGGGCTGTCGCTGCGTGGCATTGCGGAGCGGCTCGACGGCGTGGGGCATGCGTTCGAACTGCTAACGCCTGCAACGGGCGTGGTGATCGCGGTGGTGATTCTGTCGCGCTTCGCATGGGTCTATGGCGTGGAAGCGATCAAGGGAATCGTGTGGATATAGACAGGATACCAAAATAAAACAGCTAAGACAATGCATGCGAGCTGCGACCGGACTGACGCGCCGTGACCGTGTTGAGCTGGACCGGCATGCGCGGTGTGGTGACGCTCGCAGTGGCACTGTCGCTGCCGGAGAACATGCTCGGACGCGAGCTGATCGTGTTTTCAGGCTTTGCGGTGATTCTCCTTACCGTGCTTCTGCAAGGCACGGCGATGGGCCCACTGATCGGCGGGCTTTCGCTCAGGGCCGGACGTGAACGTTCGGCGATTCACCCGCTCGTTCATGATGCCGATGGCGCCGTGATCCACCCTCGCCTGCTCGAACAATACACGTATCGCGCACCGCTCTCGCAGCGCTTTCAGGACATGGAAGACTTCCCGACGGG
The DNA here is from genome assembly GCA_001045575.1 of Candidatus Burkholderia pumila. Lineage (GTDB taxonomy): Bacteria > Pseudomonadota > Gammaproteobacteria > Burkholderiales > Burkholderiaceae > Caballeronia > Caballeronia pumila. The sequence continues at coordinate 5,667 of LELG01000140.1, read as the reverse complement.
TGCACGTCACGCCCATTACGATATCGTTCTGTCGGCCATCGCGGCCGGCCGCGCGGAGTTGTTGCGTATGCATCGAAGCGGGTTCACTCACGACGAACTGCTGCATTCGCTCGAACACGAATTCGATTTGCAGGAAATCGCCGCCGTTTACGTCCGCGGCTGAGTGGATTGCACGCGGCAGACACTGGCTTGCTGCGTCGAATAATAGACCGCGTTGACTTCGAAGGCGCGCGATTTCGGAGCTGAATCAGCCAGTCTTCGTTCGATGAAGCGTCCGGCACCAGCGCGACGAGCGTCATATGCCCATCGCCTCGCGCGCTGCGGCCCAGATGCACGACGTTGCATAGCGTATCGCCATCGCGCGAATACGCGGCGATGTCGCCGCGTGGGATCCATGCGCTCGATGAACCCATCGGCGGCACGACGCATACATCGACACTCGGCTTGTGCGTATTCGCCGGAAAGCATATTTCGATGAAACTCGGCGCGTTCCGGTTGATCGGCGCGCACCAATATGGCGTCGTGGTCGACGGTCATGGAGCCATGACAGCGCGATGGATTACTGTTGTCCGAGGGAATCACGATCGAATAGGCGCCCGTGTCCATCAATTCATCGAGCGCGCTTTCGAGCCGCGAACTGCCATCGCGTGGTCCGGATATTGCGCCGTAAGCGAGATTGACGAGCGCGTGGCACGTGGGTCCAGCGGTGTCCTGCGCACGCCGCACGATAATAGCGAATCGCGTCGAGCGGCTTGCACGTCGAGCCAGAACCCGGCTGCATCACGATGCGCGTGGCCGGGTGCCGAACTGCACGCCGATCAGCGGTAACAGCGATTCATGCGGTTCATGATCGTCGGTCCATACTGCCGCCGCACGTGATTCGCCAATCGGTAGACGTTTGCATCGCGCGTCCGGTGCCGGTTTCGCAACATCTCGTCGATGTGCGATTTCATCAGTTCGTGGCCGTAGCCGAGGCCGGATGCGTCGTTGACGGTATCGTCCTGTCTCCATATGCATTGAAAGCGCGTGGCGTTGCGAGACGCATCCTCGAAGAACCATCGATGTGTGTAGGCCACGTCGTCATCACATACATCGACGATCACGCGGCCGATATCCTCACGCTTCGGCGCGCGGTTCAAAGACGCATGATCCACGCGCAACGCATAATGCTGCGCGCGGGCATCGCGTCTGATGATCGGCATGGCGAGCGTGAAGCGCTGAATTTTGTCGGACAGTTCGCGTTCGAGATGCGTGAAGAAATCGCGCGTCGTCACATGTGCCGTACAAAAGCGCGTATTCGTAAGCGCTTGCGGCGCATCGGGGTAGAGCGCGGACATCCAGATCCACTCGCGCCAGCCCTGCTCTTCTATCATTTGCGCGAACTGCTGTGCGGTCTGTCCGCCCGCTTTCAGTTCGATGGCGATGGGTATGCGCGCGCTACGCGCGCCGTCGAAATGACGGTAACGCGTGGCTTCTGCCCAGACGAGATAAGGATCGATGCGTGATACGGAAGGCCACATCCGCGCAGGCTCGATTGTCCAATGTGCTTCGTGTCGCGCGTCGGCGGGCGGGCTCATGGCATGGACTCATTTAAGCGCGTTACTACGACTTCCTCATCCTGACCAGATGCTCGATACATCCTACCCGCAGGCACGGCAAATGGACAGGTTAATATCGGGATGCCTTATGAAACCTCTGCGTGACGTCAGACAGACGAACGTTCATTCACGCGGACTTCCTTACGTTTGTCGCGCGAGGTCTTCATGCGGCGCGAGAGCAAATTCAAACCTTCGACGAATCCTGCGAAGCCTATCGCGGCATAGATATAATTCTTGGGCACATGCGTGCCGAAGCCTTCGGCAATCAGCGTCATGGCAATCACCAGCAGAAAGCTCAGCGCCAGCGTAACGACACTCGGATTGCGTTCGATGAATTTCGACAGCGGTTGCGCGGCGAACAGCATGGTCGCCACAGCGACGATCACGGCGATGAACATGATCGGCAAATGATCCGTCATGCCGATTGCGGTGATGATGCTGTCCACCGAAAACACGAGGTCGAGCAGAAAAATCTATCCGATGGCGGACGCCGCCGTCAACGTGCCGGCGCTCGACGCGGCGCCGGGTTCATCGTGACCCTTGCTCACGTGATGATGCATCTCCTTAGTCGCCTTCCACACCAGGAACAGGCCGCCCGCAAGCAGGATCAGGTTGCGCCACGAGAACGCGTGATCGAACAGTTCGAACACAGGCTGCGTCAATTGCGCGATCCACGCAACGGTGCCGAGCAAGGCGATCCGCATCACGAGCGCAAACATGATGCCGATGTGTTGCGTGCGCGCGCGTTGCGCGGGCGGCAGCTTGTTGCTGAGGATCGAGATGAAGACGAGATTGTCGATGCCGAGCACGACTTCCATCACGATCAGCGTGACGAGCGCGGTCCAGACGGCGGGATCGGCGGCGAGGGAGAGAAGATATTCCATGAGCGGGTCGTGTTATTGATCTCAGGGCATGATTTTCGTCGGATCAGTCGATCGGAAAAATAAGAGATAATCAAAGGCAAGGTTCGGTTGGTTCGGTTTTTTTTCGAAATGTCGGCGGCGTAAAGGAAGTCTCAATGCTCAATTATCGCCATCTGCACTATTTCTGGGTCGTCGTGAAAGAAGGCGGTTTCGCCCGCGCGACGGATTGGCTGGACATGGCCGTGCAGACCATCAGCACGCAGGTTCGGGAACTGGAGAAATCGCTCGGGCATCAGTTGCTCAAGCCGGCGGGGCGTGGCGTTACCATGACCGAGGCCGGACAGGCCGCATTCGCGCGCCGAGGAGATTTTTCAGATAGGACAATTGATTCAGATAGGACAATTGATCCAGGACGAAGTGCGCGAAGCGGCCAGTGGCACGCTCGCGCGCCTTGCCGTCGTTTTGTCGGAGGGCATTTCCAAACTCGCCGCGCATGCGCTGCTTGCACCGGTGCTCGGCAATCCGTCCTTGCGTTTGCTACGCCATGAGGACGAAACGGACGATCTGCTGGGCGAACTGGCGCTGCATCGGCTGGATCTCGTGCTCGCCAGCCAACCTGCGCCGCACAATCAGAACCTGCGCCTGACAAGCGAGCGGCTGATTACTTCGCCGGTCGACTGGTACGTCCCGCTTCGCTCGTGCGCAAGAGCGCGGTTGATCAGTTCCCGCAATGCCTCGACACGCTGCCTGTGCTCCTGCCTACGGGCCATTCGACGTTGCGCTCGCGGCTTGACCGGTGGCTGGAGGCGCAAGGGCTTGCGCCGCGCATCGTCGGTGAATTCGAGGATAGCGCGCTGATGACCGTGTTCGGCGCGCGCGGTCTGCGCTGGCTCGGCCGTTCGCTCGACGTGAAAGAGGAAGTGCACGCCATTTTGTCGCGGCGCGGGCGGCATCATCCGCTCACGCAGCAGGTGCTGGCGAGCGCAGGCGTCTGATCGACGACGTCACGACAACGAGATTTCGGTTTTTTCGAAGTTTAGCTTCCGTTAGCTCTGCTTTTTCATCATGCGCGAACTCTGTACGCTGAACCTACGTTCAACCAAGGAGACGTTCATGAGAGTCCTGTTCAAGTCCCGCGACCCGGAAGCCATTGCCATGCACGAGCTTGTGAAAGCGCGCAGCGAATTCGTCTTCCGCCGTCGCGCGTGGCTGATTTCACGCGCGACGGTCAGCCTGTCCGATATCAACGGGCCGCGCGGCGGCCTCGACAAACGCTGTCAGGTGGAACTGCAGGTGGACCGCGAGAGAATCGTCATGGCGACCTCCATTGTCCGCGATTGGCGCGGCGCAATCGATCTGGCGCTGGCGAAGGCGGTGAAGTCGCTCGTGCGTAAGCGCGACAATCTCAAGCCGACGCGCCGCCTGCGTGTGCAGCATGAAGATGATCGCTGCGGCGAGCGCGTGAGGCTTATTGCTCCGTCGAATCCGGCGGCACAGGATTCTTTTCCTGCGATGACGGTAGCTCGTTTTCACTCGACTCGTGCTTGCGCTTTTCCTGCTTGTCGAGATCCGTCTGCTGCGTTTCCGGTGACTCGCCGCTGACCGGTTCGTCCATGTCGTCGGTGGTGGCGTGAGGCTTCGGCTGGTTCATGGCTCCATCGCATGGCGGTGCATCGTGTCTGGCAGCAAGCGCTGGACCCGTGCTACTGCGATGCATCGGAGCCGTCTTCGACCGCTTCGAAACCGGCTTCCGGCACGCTATCCATCGACATGAAAAGCTGTCGCAACTCCGTGCTGAGCTCGTGATAGTGGCACATGAAGGTGCGCGGATTCGCGTAATACCACGGCGTGTTCAGTTCGCGGAAGCTGATCAGATCAGGCGAATCGTTCGCGGGGCACAGTCCGTGCGCGAGCATTTCCTGCATGAAGATCATCTGATCGCCGCTGCTGGAAAAGATGTACCGCACGTCGTCCAGTTCAAGCACTTTCGCCAGCACGCTTTGCAACACGCGCGCAAGCTCGCTTCGCCGAAGCGCGGCATAGTCCGCGATATTCGGCGTGTACAGCATGACCACGACGATGGGCCGGCCCGGTTGATAACGCTCACCGGCTCCTCGGAAAGGCAACTCGCAGGCGGAGCAACGTCGAACAGCGGGCGATCGCCTACGACATGACATGCATTGATATGTTGCGCGAACACCGCCTGCCAGCGTGGGCCGTATTTGCTGAAAAGACGCTGCGTGAACTGAAGCGACACCGCGATCACCGGCGCACCGCGCAAGTCCGGATGCTGGCTGGACCACATCGATGCAATGGGAATCAAACCGTTGATCTCCTGCCCGTCCGACACGACCAGAAGCGCTTCCAGCAACTGCTCCTCGGTCACGAAATCGCCGTAGCCGTAGTATTGTCGGCACCGTGCCGCCATGCCTCGTGCAATATCGCGATTGTCCTAATTGTTTAGGATAAGGAATATTTCAGTGTCGATAGCGAAATGCCCTTTGGTGATCAGCGCATCGCGCCCGGACATGATCCGGTGAAATCGTCGAAAGGGACGAACAGCGAATTTTCAGTCGAAAAGATGAGGATATCGTTCTCTGCCGCTTGCGCCAGGCAGTCGCTTATCAATTGATACTTGTACAGCACGCCAAGCTCGGAGGAACCGGCACAGCTCGATACCGGTTCTTCGATATGCGACGCTTTCGTCCGCCGGCAAAACTCGGCGTGGTTGAAACGTGAGGAGCGTGCGTTGCGGTCCGAGAAGCAACTGACCAGAGTGACCATGTCGACCAGAGTGACCATGTCGAATCGATGAGAGAAGCGCATGGCAGTGCGAACGGGACGGCAAGATTAGCCGGTCCTCCACCGAAACTTGTCAAATAATTCGTATAACGAAGGTCAGGTAAGCGCGTTCTAGCATCGATCAATTGTAGGACGTGATCACGCAGGAAGCAGCCCTCGTACGAAAGCGGCCCATTGCAGCGCCCTCAACCCGCCACGGCCAGCGCGTGCGTTCCATCGAGTTCGGCCTTGCCATAATCGATCGCAAACTGCTCGGCATCATGTGCGTTATCAAAAGGAGAAAACGGCCATTCAGGCGCTTGATCGCAAATACCGGATGTTGCCGCTCTGTCTGGCCCGGGCGCGCCGAAAGTCATGGCTTCGAATACAAACACGAAACGGGACCCTGAGCCTGTTTGCCGCGC